>VBOM01000311.1 GCA_005877535.1 Nitrospirota bacterium
TCACGCAGGATCTCCTTTCTGAATGGTGCATGGAAGAGTTCCAGATTACCCGGGCGAAAACGCTGGGAGAGGGACTCACCCTTCTCAGCCGTGAGCGGTTCGATGCAGTGCTCTTGGACCTGTCTCTCCCAGATGCGTTCGGTCTCCCGACAGTCAGAGAAGTCCTTGCCACCAATCCGACGATCGCCGTTGTCGTCCTGAGCGGCGTGAACGACCAAGGCTTGGCGCTTCACGCCGTCCGACAGGGGGCGCAGGATTACCTCGTCAAAGGTCAGGGTCATCCCGAGCTATTAGCTCGTGCCGTTCGCTATGCGATTGAGCGGAAACGCTCTGAAGAGCACCTGACCTATCTCGCACAGTACGATCACTTGACAGGACTGGTGAATCGTACCCTCTTTCGTGATCGGCTGGTTCAAGCCATGGCTCGCTGCAAGCGCATGCAACAACCGATAGGTCTCATGCTCCTCGATCTCGATCGATTCAAAGCGGTGAATGATACCTTCGGCCACGACATGGGTGACGAACTGCTCAAGGCCGTGTCTGAACGACTCAAGACCTGTGTGCGGGAAGTCGATACCGTGGCCCGGATGGGCGGGGACGAATTTACGATTATTCTAGAAGGGGCCTCTTCCGAACAGAGTATCCTTGTGGTGGCAAAACGCATTACGGAATTCATTGCCACGCCGTTTGAGCTCAAGGGGCACCACATCTCCGTTGGCGTCAGCATCGGAATTACGACCTATCCTCACGACGATTATCCTGCCGACGAATTACTGAAGCATGCCGACACGGCTATGTATCGAGCGAAACAGCAAGGCGGCAGTGCGTTTCATCTTTATGAAGCCTCTGGGACTCGCTCAGCCAATCTCCTTCCCTAGGAGCCTGTCCGACATTGCCCCTTCTACTGCGGCGAACGACCCCCGACCATCTGCGTCGTGCTCGGCCAGAAAAAATCCTCAATGTATTCCAGCGAACACGCCTCCGGCTTTTCCGGGCCTGCGGCTTCGCATCTGGCCGCACCTCCTTCGCCTCGCTCGTCACAAAGGCAATGTCAGACAGGCTCCTAACGATCACGCACTAACGATGTTGCGGAATCAAGATCAGAGAGGCCCTCTGTCTTCTATGCACTGATTCCCCAATCGCCGGTGTCAGCGATATCCAGGCTCATCACCGGCCGATGTCACCTAACGGCTGGTCCGTTACGATCAAGGTCCCGCGCGGATTGGGGGCAAGAATGTTTGAGGTGCCGAGTGCCTCTCGACCGGGAGTAGGGTGGCAGTCAGGAGTGATCACCATTCCCCAGTGCTGATTTTCGCTGCACGTATTGTCGACGAGGAGCGCCTCCGCGTGATGAAAGAGGAGAATTCCGCTCAGCATATTTTCCCGGCACTGGTTCCTGACGAGCTCCGGGTGGCTCCCAGGATCCCGCACCGCAATACCGAAATGGTGGTTGCCCCGGCAGACATTATCGGCGATCCTCGGTTGTGCCCCGGCAAATACAAAAATTCCAGATTCGCGGTTGCTACAGACTTCGTTCTCGACAACCGTCGGCCGTGATCGCGGGCCATAAATCACCACGCCGGACAGAATACCCTCCAAGGCACGGCACTGTGTCACAGTACAAGAGGAATCGAGCAAGTTCATCGCTGAATTCTGATCGCTTCCGACGTATCGAAACGTGATACCGGAGATGCGACCGCTTGGGACCTGCTGGAGGTAGAGGGGCCCCCCACGACGGGAAAAAATCTGCACCTCGTCTCGCCCCGCCCCTACCAAATGAATCGGTCGCCCAGTGATAAAGACTTTGTCCTCATAGATCCCGGGACGAACAAAGACCTGATCATGCTCTCCCGCATCGAGTAGTGCCGCACTGGGTCGCGGGTACGAGTCGCCGTCATTCGCGTCGACTATCAAGGTCTTTCCGCCGAGTGGATTCGGCGGCGGATCAGTCATCATGTCCAACTGCCTTCATCGCTCCTCTCTTGTTCATTTGGTTTGTTTGGTTTGTCTTGTTTATTTAGGTGAACCAGACCGACGAAATAAACGAAACAAATCAGATAGACCAGAGAAACCAGATGAACCAGACAGATCGAGCGGCATTATTTCGGCCACAAGGAAGCAAGTCAAGTTCGCCACAAACCGTTTACTGGAGCCTCTTGGCCGAGTGGTCGGCTCCATTCTGTCTAGCGAGGAGACTCGTGCACAGAGCGTACAAATCTGTCGCTCACGCGGGGACAGTTACTCGACCATCCCTGGCATCGAATGGCGCCAAGCTCATGGATTCTCGTCGATTTTAGCCAGACCGGATAGTTGCATAGTGGCA
The DNA here is from genome assembly GCA_005877535.1 of Nitrospirota bacterium. Lineage (GTDB taxonomy): Bacteria > Nitrospirota > Nitrospiria > Nitrospirales > Nitrospiraceae > Palsa-1315. Next base: position 2,324 of record VBOM01000311.1, read on the forward strand.
CGGCGATTGCGATATCACGAGAGGAAGGGTACTGAGACCTTGCCGAGCAGGACGGAGGCATTATGATGAAGCTGCTGATGATGGTGCTCCCAGGAATGATTGCAGTGCTGTTTTCTCTCAATCTCGCCGTCGCCGCCCCCTCCAACATGCAGGATTCGTCTCGACACCTCTATGATCGAGTGATGGAGGAGTTCAAGCACAGAGATTACGAGGCCGCGCT
>VBOM01000312.1 GCA_005877535.1 Nitrospirota bacterium
TGGCTCAATACCCATCGATTCGCGACCTCCGCGATTGATATCTCAGACGGCCTCTCCGGCGACCTCCGCCACATCTGCAGGGAAAGCCATGTCGGAGCGGACCTCGATCTGGCCGCGCTTCCGTTATCGCCAGCCTGCCACGCCTTTGCCGCCTCTCGGGAGCTCGACCCGGTGGACCTCGCGCTGACCGGAGGAGAGGATTATGAATTGCTCTTTACTGTATCACCACGACAACGCCTGCGACTCGAACGGGCAGCCCTCAAGCGAGGATTCTCCCTGACCTGCATTGGGAAAATTCACCCCCTTCGCTACGGAATACAGGCCATCTCCTCTCACGGCCGTCGTCACAGGTTGGCGAACACCAGTTACACACATTTCACATAACCTTCGTCACCCACAACAGCCATGGCCACAATCCCTTCATTTCGATCGCTACTGAAACAGGTTCTCCACTTGCAGGAATCGCCGCAGCGAACGGCGCTGGCCTTCGCCATAGGCGTCTTCATTGGCTTTTCCCCGCTCTACGGATTACATACCGTCATGGTGCTCCTCTGCGCCTGGGCATTGCGCCTCAACCTTCTCGCGCTCATGGCAGGCGCCTTTCTCAACAATCCCTGGACTATGGTCCCTATCCTCAGTGCCACTTACTGGGTCGGTGCGCTTTTGCTCGGCCGAATGGACAGCCCCTCCTTCGACTGGCATGATTTGAGTTTCGGCGCGCTCTATGAACAAATCATGCCTTACGCCATGCCCTTCTTTCTTGGCGGATTTGTCTTGAGCTTCCTCGGTGCCGCACTCGCCTACCCACTCGCTTACTATTTCGTGTCTAAATATCGGCAATCGCACCCACCAGACCAGACAGAGCCATTGCCGCCCCCTCAAGATGTACGCTAAGATGACCGCTCGCCATGTCTGAATTCGGTCCTCTATCCAATGCTCCGTATGATGGGTCGGCGCTGATCGCCGATCCGATCCACCAATACGTCTCCTTCACCGTGCCCTTCTCCACTGCAGACCCGCGCGAACGGACGGAAAAGGACCTGATTGACTCCCCCTGGGTCCAGCGCCTCCGGTACATCTATCAACTCCAAAGCGCCCGCTGGGTATACCCCTCAGCGGAACATACCCGCTTCGTCCATTCGCTCGGCACCATGCATGTGGCAGGCCGCTTTGCGCGACATCTCTATCCCTTTCTCACGAAAGCGGTAAAGGAGGTCCCGTCGGCGAATTATGTCGAAGAATTTCTCCGTGTCACGGCGCTCGTGCACGACATCGGCCACGGTCCCTTCTGCCATTTCTTCGACGACAACTACTTGCACTCCTTCCATGCCAGTCACGAAAAACTCGGACAGATCATCATCCGCGACCATCTCGGCCCAATCATCCGCAAGGTACGGCGCAGCCCCTCCGGCCCCTTCGCCAAAGGCGAGGAACTCAACCCCGACCAGATCGCCCATGTGATCCTCAAGGAAAAGGGCAAAGACAACTCCCGCATTCCGCGATGGCTCAACATGCTCCAGCCGGTCATTTCCGGCAGCTATACCGCAGATAACCTCGATTATGTCCTGCGCGACTCCTATATGTGCGGCGTTGCGGTCGGCCCGGTCGACCTCTCCAGACTCATTCACTACACGATTATCACGGACAAGGGATTTACGATTCATAAGACAGGCCTTCCTGCCCTGCAGATGTTCCTCAATACCCGCATGTATCTCTATTCCAATGTCTACTATCACCGGACCACGCGCGCGATCGACATCCACCTCCGTGACATCTTCGGCGACACCATGAAGCTGCTGTTTCCCCACGATCCTCGCAAAAAGATGGATGAGTACCTGACACTGACTGACTGGTCCTTGCTTGAGCAGGTACGAGGATGGAAGACTTCACGCCATGCCACAGAGCGGCGGCTGGGTACAGAATGGCAGCGGATTCTCGTCCGTGACGTCAAATGGAAGATGGCCTATAGCGCCGTGCTCAAGGAAAAGGGCCAGGAACGCGGGATGGACTTTCCCAGCCACGAGCACTTCGAAGAACAGATCAAAAAAGAATTGCCGGCGCGTCTCCAAAAAGTCGAGTTCCGTGTCGACATGGCGCCGCTCGATCCACGGCCAGACCCAAAAGACCGGCGCGGCAATCCCCTCTATGTGTATGACCCCAGCACCAAATGCATCTCGACTGACCCATTAGAAGAATTCCTCGACCTGCTGCCTACCCGCTTGGTCCAATTCCGCGTCTATACCCACGACCACGTAAACGACGAAGCTCTCTCACGCGCCACCGCCACAGTACTCAATAAGACCCCGTCGAGCCTCGAGTCGAATTTTTAGCAGGATGGCGGGCTGTGCCGGGCGGCTTCGCTTCCGTGCCTCTCGGAGCGGCCCTTCCGGGCTCGGCCGAGCGGAAACCTTCTGGAATTCCTTCAGCTGCGATCTGACGATCGCAGGGCTTCAGTCAGTTCCAGCATTCCTTCTCGGCCAAGCCTC
>VBOM01000313.1 GCA_005877535.1 Nitrospirota bacterium
GCATCGAAGCCACGCAGAAAATATTGATCGGCTTTCCCTGCCCCGCCGGAATGTTCTACGGCAAGGAACCCGGGAATCAGCCGCAGCACCTGCGCCGGCCGCCCCTGCGGCTGGAGAATAATTTCCTTGTCCGGGATGAACTGCTGGGAAGAGGCCGCGACTGGGCGTTCCCCAACGATGGAGACCTCTGGAATTTCCAACTCGGGCACGTCAGGATCGTGGGCCCGCACCACCCCCACAAAGGTCAATCCCATGATCACGGCAGACAAGAACCATAGAAGGGAGCGCATGCTCACATCCCTCACATTCAAGACGTGGGCGGATGAGACGCCCACGATGATCTATCGACAGCCGACTCATCGACTGGCGCAGACCCTCGTGGTCCGACAACTTCTATGGCTTGAGAAGAGCCCGACTAGGCAGGCAGGACTTCACTGATCAGGGAACGGACTCGGGAGAGGGACTGCGCAATCAACACCTCAAGGGTACCTGTCCCTGCCCCCACAATTTCCACGCGAGCCCGATTGAGCGGCAGCAGAACCTTCGTGGCCCGTGCGCCGAGAATGGCTCGAACGATCTCCGGTGTCACCTCACCGAGCATCGCGCCTGACAATACGAAATTCAACGAGGTAACAATCACGTCCGCCGTAGGCAGTGTGTCGGCAATCGCGCGAGGTCCGACACCTACCTGCGTCGCGCCGGCCCGTTTCATCGCCGCCGCCGCCACCGTGTTGGTCCCCAACGCCACAATGTTATGGGCCTGGCCGAGTTCCGAGCGGAGTCCCGCTACCAGCCGAGATCCAAGCCCTCCGCCCCGCCCGTCGATGACGCACACGCGCACGGGCTACACCAGCCCTTTACCGGTCGTCGTCATGGTGAGTTTGCCATGCGTCACCCCCTTGACCGACACCAGAGCGTCCGCCACCTTCCTGATCTCAGACCCTTTGCCGTTCACCACCAAGACCTCGAGACAATGGTCATGGTCGAGATGGACATGCATACCGGCCATGATGTGGCCTTGAAAATCGTGCTGGATATGAGTCAGTTTTCTGGTCAGATCGCGCACATGATGGTCGTACACAAACGTGATTGTCCCGACCGTCTCTTTATCGTCGTCCCACTCCTGCCCGACCAAGTTGTCCCGGATCAGATCCCGTAATGCCTCCGAGCGGTTTGTATACTTGCGCTTCTTGATGTGCAGATCGAAATCATCAAGCAGATGATGGTCCAACGACACGCCGAATCGAATAAGCTTCTTCATTGCCACCTGTAGCACGTTTGTTTGAAACGTAGCACTCCGTGAGACTCAAATCAATACTTAGTCGGCACAATCAAACCAGCAGGGGGTACACTCGGCTGGAATCTATACGTTCAACAGGGGGGTGACTCGAACTGCGGGCATCACCGAGGACCCTTTTCTCTTTTTCACCAACTAGGCATGTGACCAGGGAGCCTTCCATTGCGCACATCGGACGAACACAGTTTCATCGTGCGCCTTCCCTTTGGAATCTACTTTCTCTCAAAGCGGGGGTGGCCAGGCCGCCTCAGACTGCGCGCGTCCAACGAGCACCTTCCGAGCGTGCGCGTTGCGCGAGCACGTGAGGCGGCCTGGCCACCCCCGCACGCTTCTATTCGCCTTGAATCGGGATGTACATGATGTTCCCCTGCCGATTGACCAGCAGGAGCGCCAGATTGGATGGCTTAATCGGATCGGCGAGTCGCTGAAACACGTCGAAGTTGGGAATAGGCTGACGATTGAGCTCCAATACCACGTCGCCAGGCTGGAGACCGGAGGATTCAGCCAGACTGCCTTCTTCAATGTCGGTCACCACCACCCCACTGGAGACAGACAGATCCATCTGCCGAGCCAACGGCGGGGTCACATCGTCGAAGACGACCCCCGCGAGGGGATGAGCCGTGGCAGCTGAGGACGATGCGGCTTGGTTCTTCTTGGTCCGTTCACGTGGCGCCTCCTGCACAACCAAATCAGCTTGGTACGGCTTACCCTCGCGCATGAGATCCAGTCGGTGCTTACTCCCGATCGTAGACGCGGCCACGAGGTTCCGAAGATGTCCGCTGTCCATCACGTCGCGCCCGTCGAATCGCACGACCACATCGCCGCGCTTGAGGCCGGCTTTCTCGGCGGACCCTTTCGCCTGCACATCGGTCACGATCGCACCTTTCACATCGGGGAGATGAAAGACTTTGCCTAACAGGGGCGAGACATCCTGTGTCGAGGCGCCGAGGAGCCCACGGACAACATGACCGCTCTTGAGCAAGCTCTGCATAGCAGCCCGTGCCATATTGCTCGGAATGGCGAAGCCCACTCCGACGCTCCCGCCTGTGGGACTGGCAATAGCGGTATTGATCCCCACCAATTCTCCATTGATGGTCACTAAAGCCCCGCCGGAATTGCCTGGATTGATAGGGGCATCGGTTTGAATGAAATCTTCGAAGTCGGCGACACCGACATCGGCGCGACCGACGGCACTGACAATGCCGAACGTCACACTGCGACTCAAGCCAAGCGGGTTCCCGATCGCGAGCACAAATTCGCCGACGGCGAGGGCGCTCGAATCCCCCCACGTCACCGTCGGCAGATTGGTCGCCTGAATTTTCACCAAGGCCACGTCGGTCTTTGGATCGGTGGCCACCACTCGTCCTTTGTATTGCCGCCGGTCGGCGAGAATCACGTCAACATCAACCGCATCGGCTATGACATGGTTGTTCGTCATAATGTACCCATCCGACGACACAATGACACCGGAGCCCTGGCCATATTGCCGCCGCGATGGGGCATCCTTGAACAATCCGAACGGCAGCGCTTCGTCGCTGAACGCTTGATCGCGGACCATCACTGTAGAAGCAATGCTGACGACAGCGGGAATCACCCTGGTCGCGGTCGCCTTGACCTGCGCCTGGAGTTCACCCCCGCCCGCCACAGGAATCACACGATCCCCGGCCAGAGCTGTTCCCCCGGCAATCGAGCCCCACACAAAGAACCCGATCACGAGTCGCAATATCACATTGGGTCGAAACACGCCACGGTCCTTTCTCAAAACAGTCTCTACTCGATCGACGACGACCGACCGTAGCCTAGCATGTG
>VBOM01000314.1 GCA_005877535.1 Nitrospirota bacterium
AGAAGGAAGCTGGAGAGCGCTTTCAGCAGGCGACTACGGCCTCTTGAGCATGATGGCGTCAAAATATGTTTCCGGCACCGGATGCGGGTAACGCAACTGGCCCGACCCGAGGGCGACATACTTTTCGCAGGTCAATTGCTCAAGGCCGATCGGACCCTTGGCATGGAGACGCGATCCACTGAGCCCGATATCGGCGCCCATGCCGTAGCTATCACCGCCATTGAGCCGGGACGACGCATTGACGAACACTGCGCTGGCATCCACTTCGCGCGTGAACCGCATGGCCGACTCATAGCTCGTAGTCGCGATGACGGCGGTGAGACAGGGTCCCTGCGCCACAATATGTGCCAAGGCCTCGTCCATGTCCGCGACCATTTTAATGGCCAAGACGGGCGACTGGAACTGGGTGTGCCAATCCTCCTCTTTTGCCGGGACAATTGAGGCATGTCCAGTCATCGCCATTTGCCCCATGAGTGCTATGGTCTTCGGACAGGCCCGCACCTCGATCTTAAATTCTTCGAGCATGCGGTTGATCAGCGGAGGCAAGAACTGTCGCCCAATCACCTGTTGCACAAGCAGCGTGTCGAGCGAGTTCGAGGCCATGGCCTTCTGTATCTTGGAATTAATCGCGACGTTTTGAGCCATCGGCATATCGGTGTCGGCATCCACGTACATCTGCGTGAGCCCCCCTTCATAGCAGAGTACCGGCATCCTTGCCTGTTCCATCACAGCTTTGCGGAGGCCGGCCCCGCCACGCGGGATAATCGCATCAAGACTTTTGCCGGTCCGAATCAGCTCGACTGCCACCTCTTTTTCCGGACGTTCGATGAGGATCCATGCGCCGGCCGGCACCCCATTCGCTTCCGCCGCTTCGCGTAGTCCGGTTCCTATAGCCTGCTGCGTCAAGCTCCACTCCGGCGCGCCACGAAAGACACACAGATTGCCTGACTTGAAGCAGAGCGCGATTGACTCCACCGTAATGAGCGGGCCCAGTTCTGACACGACACCGATCACCCCGATCGGGACGCGGACACGGCTGACTTGCAGTCCGTCCGGACGTTCCCATCGTGAGGTGACTGCACCGACCGGATCGGGCAGATCCGCAATCATGCGGAGACGATCGACCATCTCCTTGATGTCGTCTGTTGTCATGCGCAAGCGGGCCACGGCGGCTTTCATCCGGTCCTTCATGACGTCGGCCTCGAAGGACTTCCCGACCGCGTCCACATCCTTCTCATTCGCTGCCAGAATCTTGTCTTCGTCAGCCGCTAATCGATTCGCCATCGCACGCAAGGCCTTCTCTTTGACAGGGCCAGATAAAAGCGCTAGTTTCCGTGCCATCTTGCTACATTCTTTCAATAGCTTATCGAGGTAGATCTTAACTGGAACTTCAGGCATTTTTGGCCTCGTGAAACATACAATGTGATAACGCGATTCTCACACAATCAATCAATGCGGCGCAATGAGCATAGGACTATAGCACGCAGTTTTTTTACAGGTAATGCAAGGGAGGGTGGCCTGGGTACTTCCAACTGCGCGCGTCCAACGAGGGCCTTCCGAGGCCGCGCGTTGCGCGAGCAAAGGAAGTACTCAGGTCACCCTCCCCTCATCTTCTCCTCTTGACGGGCCAGTAACCACCCCATCCACCCCCAGAGCAGCGACAGGGGGATCAGAACCCATACCATCTGCCCTGCAGTGACACCCAACACTTTCACCCCGCTCACAATCCATCCGGTCGTCGCATCGCCCCCTCGCGAGACCACTGTGTCAATAAAGTTCTTGGCCTTATATTTCTCTTCCCGACTCACAACAGTAAACAGGACCTCACGAGCCGGCTTGGCGAGTGCATATTCACCAACTCGCCGTACGACGGTAAAGAGAATGAAGGCGACCAGAATCGGCATGACGCCGATCACGCCAAACCCGATGGCGCTCGCAACGGGAAGAACGACGAGCGCCGACGCCAACCCGAACCGGCTGATTACCCGGCTCGTCACCGTCACCTGCATCAGAAACGTAAGTACGTTGACGACCAGGTCGATGAGGGCAAACAGACGGGTACGCCCTTCCGGGGAGGGGATCTGCTCGCTCACCAGCCTCATTTGTTCTAGATACAAAAATGTCGCGGTCGTCGTCAGGAAGAACAGATACAGGCAGATGCCCAGAAGATAAGGTGACGAGAGCGCCAGTCTGACCCCCGCCCAGGTACTGCCGCCGATCGGTTCGCCCTGTCGGCTAATCTCTTGAGAGGGTCGTGCCATCGCCCATCGATCCAGCTGATAAAGGCTGAGTCCGCAGGCGACGAGAAATCCGACCGAGATGAGCAGCATCACGGGGATCGGGATGAGATAGGTCAACCCGGTGGTAAGCAGCGGGCCGACCATCGCGCCGATACTGCCACCGGCGGCAATGACACCGAAGAGTCGGGCGCCCTGCGTCGGTGTAAAGAGATCGGCCATGACACTCCAGAACACCGACACGACGAACAGATTGAACACCGACAGCCATACAAAGAACGTGCGGGCGGCCCACTGTGGAGAAAGGTGGCCCATCATTGCCACGAAGAACAGGACCAAGTTGAGACCGAAAAATGCATACACGATCAG
>VBOM01000315.1 GCA_005877535.1 Nitrospirota bacterium
AACATTTGACATTTATCATTTAACATTTAACATTCGACAGAGCGGTGGATCGGCAATTGCAGCAAAAGCGCTCATGAGTAATGCGGGCTAGCGCATGGGGCGTAAGATGTGAATCGGTAGAGGTGAAGGGAGCACGCGGGTCATCAGGATGTCCTATGAACGCAAACTGAAGGAACTGCAGCTAGAGTTGCCCCTTCCGTCGCAACCGTTGGCGACCTACGTTCCGGCCGTCCAGACCGGAGACCTCTTATTTTTGTCCGGTGTCCTTCCCATGCGAGACGGGCAATTGGCGTTCTCCGGTAAGCTTGGACGTGATCTGACGGTCGAGCAGGGGATGGAGGCGGCCAGGCTCGCTCTCCTGAATGCACTGGCGATTGCCAAGCAGGAACTCGGGACGTTGGACCGAATTATCCGCGTCGTGAAGGTCGTCGGGTATGTGGCGTCGGCGGAAGGTTTTATGCAGCAGCCCCAAGTCCTCAACGGGGCCTCGGACCTTCTGGTTGAGATCTTTGGAGAGTCTGGTCGTCATGCACGTGTAGCTGTGGGGGCTGCTGAGCTGCCTCGCGGAGCTTCCATCGAAATTGAAGTGATTCTTTCCGTCGAGGTAGACTGAAGACTGAAGGCTGAAGTGTTCGGAACTTCGAATTCCGACCTTCAGCCTTCAGACCGCGCCTGTCGCGCACGTCTCGCTTACCTGACAGGAGTCTATTTATGAATGTGTTCATCACCGGAGTGAGCACGATCATGTTGTGGGCCAGTCTGAGCGCCGGCGTGTTTGCGTCCACCCCTTCTGCGCTCGAGCTACATCCGTCAACGGCGGTCCCTGGCGCTACCGTATCGATCGGCGGGAAGGGATTCGGCGCATTTCGATCCGTGCATGTCAATCGCGTGACCGTCGGTGGGGTCCCTGCGTTGATTCAGCGATGGGAATCCGACCTGATCGAGGTGAAGGTTCCCTTCCAAGCTCAATCCGGTCCCGTTGAAATAACGGCTGGAAAGAAGAAGATGGCTGCCGGGACCTTGACAGTGGTGCAGCCGGCGATTACCGCAGTGACGCCAGCAGAGATCGAAGCGGGCCATACCGTGCAGATTGCCGGTGCGCATTTCGGTGTCACGGCTGGTCCTCGCGATCCCAATACGATGTTCGGAGTCAACGATGTGATGATCGGGGGCGTGGTCGTCAGGCCTCGTCGCTGGAAGGACGACATCATCGAAGTCGAGGTTCCGGCGAATGCTGCGTCAGGCGATGTGGTAGTTCGATTGGCCTCGTCCGATCCCTTGCCGGATGGGTCTTGTTGCGCTCCGGTCCAGTACAAACTGAGCAATGCAGTTCCTTTGAAGCTGATTCCGAGCATTCGCGTCGATCCAATCAGTGGGCCGGTCGGGACCAAAGTGGTCCTCTTCGGCCAGGGTTTTGGCGATGCGAAGGGAGCCGGTGACAAAGTGACTTTCGGCGGGCATCTCGCAGTCCTTGCCCAGTGGTCCGATAACGCTATCGTCGTGCATCTCCCGATGGATGCGGAGACTGGACCAATCGTTCTGACTATGCAGGGGCGTGAGAGAACGGTCGGGACCTTTACGGTTCACGTACCAAAAGTGATCGCCATGACGCCTCCGGCCGCTCCGATCGGCACTCTGCTCAGAATCAGCGGAGAACATTTCGGATTCTATTCGGAAAGTGGAGCGACCCCATACGCCTTTACCGATTTCAATACGGGAGAGAATCGAGTCGATATCGGTGGAGTCCGCGCCGTCATCTATCGCTGGCAAGACGATCGCATTGATGTGTGGGTGCCCTTCAGCGCGAAGAGCGGGCCGGTCGTGATCTATCGAGGCGCGACGAAGCCCAACTCCGACGGTTCCTGTTGTGCGACAAAGGAGACCCTAAAGACTGAGGCGGGGGTCTTTACGCTCGTGACCCCAAAGGTCGACTCCTACAGCCCGCAATCAGGCGGACTCGATGAGCTGATTACTATCAAAGGGTCGGGGTTCGGCTCCTTTTTAAAAACAGCCGAGCATGCAGATTTGGGCCTCAACCAGGGGGCTTATAAGCGACGGGATGATATTGAGTTGGGCGAGAACGTTTCGCGTACGGAGGTGCTGTTCAGTAATGTCGCGGCACAGGTGATGTCCTGGACGGATACAGAGATCGTCGTGCGAGTTCCTCATCGGAATCTCTATGGAGTGGGGAAGCGCAATGAGTTCTTCAACGACCTCTCCACTGGCCCGCTGATCGTGCGGCGCGGCTCCTGGGATGTTCTGCCAGACGATACCTGTTGTACTCCGAAGAAGTGGCTGACGTTGGAAGTGGGCACTTTCACCATTATAGCCAAGGGTATGCCCGATCCTGGCTACTTTAATAAGAACCGCCCTGACGCCGACAGCAACCAGTGAGATACGGAGTCCCCGCATCATGGCGGATTTCCTCTCTGTCACGTGCTGGATGTCTTGTGGTTGTGGTGCTGGCGACGCTGTTGGACTCGTTTACCTCGTGGACTGCTGACCCTCCTCTTACGATCACCCCTCAAGTGAGCCATACGGAAGCCATCCTACTGGGGCTCTATTTTCATACGCCTCAGCTGGGCTGGGCAGTAGGGTCTGGTGGCACCATTCTGAAGACGGTCGATGGCGGGAAGAAGTGGAAGAAGGTTGTCAGCGGCACCACCGCGAGCCTCTCGGGCGTTTTCTTTCTCGATGAGAAGCAGGGATGGGCCGTCGGAGCCAATGGGACGATTCGCCGGAGCCTAGACGGAGGAACTACCTGGCATGCGCAACTCGTTGATACCCAGGTGGCGCTCTACGGCCTTTCGTTTGTGTCGTCCAGCGAGGGGTGGGTGGTCGGTGGCAACGGAACCATTCTACATACGAAGGATGGAGGGACCCATTGGGTTGATCAGGCGAGCAAGACGAGCGCAGCCCTCTACGGCATTCAATTTCTCACCGCGCAGCATGGCACTGTGGTTGGGGCGGTGGGGACTGTCTTGGTGACGGACGATGGCGGGATCACCTGGACCCAGCAAGAGACGCAGGGAGCTGTCACGTTGTTCGATGTATATTTTTCTAATACGTCGACCGGGTGGGCTGTCGGGAACGCCGGCGCTCTCTTTCAAACGACGAATGGCGGCCATCAATGGATCGATCGCACGTTACCCTGCACCAGCACCTGTACGAAGCTGACGGACCTCTTGCGAGTGCGCTTTACCGATCCTCAGACCGGATGGATTGCGGGGGAACGGGGCATGGTCTACCGGACTACCGATAGTGGATTCACCTGGATAG
>VBOM01000316.1 GCA_005877535.1 Nitrospirota bacterium
CAGGAAGGTAAATATTTTCTCCGTGAAGGGCAAGCATGGCAGTAGCGGCAACACCAATCAGGATCTTGATCGGCAAAGTCGGACTCGACGGCCATGACCGAGGGGTGAAATTGATTGCGCGGGCCTTGCGTAACGCCGGCACAGAAGTGATCTACACCGGTCTCCACCAGACGCCGGAGCAGGTCGTCAACACGGCGATTCAAGAGGATGTGGATGCGATCGGCTTGAGCATCCTCTCCGGTGCGCACAATACGCTCTTCCGGCGCGTGCTGGAGCTGCTGAAAGAACAAGGGGCCGAGGACATCGTGCTGTTCGGCGGAGGGATCATTCCCGACGAAGATCTTCCCACGCTCAAAGCGGCCGGCGTGAGGGCACTGTTCAGGCCGGGAGCTCCCATGAACGAGATTGTGGACTTTGTGAAAGGGCTCCGATCATGAGACCGGTCTATATGATCAGCGGCGGGATCACGAAATTCGCCAAGGCGCATCAGGACAAGGACTTCCGTCTCATGGTGAAAGAGGCCTACGACTATGCCCTACGCGATGTGCCACGTTTTTCCAAAGACATGATCGATGGAGCAGTCGGATCCTATTTCTCCGATCATTTCACGAGACAGCTCAAGGCTGCGAGCATGGTACAGGATTATCTGGGGCTTTGTCCGAAACCGTCTAAACGAGTCGAAGGGGGGGGAGCGACAGGCGGGCTCTGCTTCCAGTCAGCGTGGGAAGCGGTGGCCTCCGGGCGCATGAATTGTTGCTTGGCCTTTGGGTTTGAAACGATGTCGCGCGTGAATACCTGGAAAGGGAACGAGTTCATTGCCTTGGCTTCGGACACCAACTTCGACTTCCCGGTCGGCGGATTCTACAGCGGATACTACGCCATGATGGTCCAACGGCACATGCATGAATTCGGCACGACGGTCGAGCAGATGGCGATGGTCTCGATCAAGAACCACGCGAACGCCTGCTACAACCCCTATGCACAGAAAGCCAAACGGCTCACGATCAAGCAGGTGCGGGAGTCCCCGATGGTGGCCACACCGTTGACGATGGAAGATATCTGCACCATGTCGGATGGCGCCGCAGTGTGTTTCCTGGCTTCCGAGGCAGTCGCCTCCAAGGTTTGCAACCATCCGGTCAAAATCTCCGGTGTCGGGTCTGGGTCCGACGCGATGCGCATGGCAGACCGGCCCCACGGCAAGGTGATCCTCCTGCCACATGAACGAGAAGCGGATTATCGCGAGTTGAAATATCCCGGCGTCCACTCGTTCAGGGGCGGTCGCATGGCGGCGAAACTGGCCTATGAAATGGCGGGAATCAGCAATCCGGGAAAGGAGTTGAGCTTCATTGAGCTGCACGACGCCTACACATCGTCAGAGATCCAGACCTATGAAGATTTGGGCCTCTGCAAGTATGGCGAGGGTGGTCACTTCGTCGAGAGTGGTATGCCGTTCCTGCCTGCGGTTGATTATGGTCTCGAACTGCCCGATCGAGGCCTGCTTCCCGTGAATCCCTCCGGAGGCTTGCTAGCCTGCGGCCATCCGGTCGGGGCCACAGGATTGATGCAGGCCGTGTTTGCGTTCTGGCAGTTGCAGGGCTCTGTCGAGAAGCATCTGGGAAACGGCAAACTGCAAGTCAAGAACGCCAAGCGCGGTTTGATCCACAGCCACGCCGGCACGGGGACCTACATCACCGTGTCGATCATGGAAGCCGTATGATCAAACCCATGAAGGGTGAGGCGTAATAGGGTAGGGGGGTGAGGGAAGGCAGATATGGAGAACAAGGGCACCATCGTCTATGGCATAGACCCGCTCGTCATTCGTGATCATTACGAAATCGATTACCTCCATAGCTATGCCGAAGACTCACCGTTCTTCATTGGCCTGACGAAGGGAAAGCTCCTCGGCTCGCGTTGTACGGCGTGCGGTTATACCTATTCCACCCCCCGCGCTCATTGTATGGAGTGTGGCGAACCGACGATCTGGCACCAGTTGCCGCTGACCGGCCGAATCCACACCTTCACCACATGTCACTATGGTGGGGAAGCCTTTCTGAAGGAAACGCCGTTCACGTTAATCCTCGTGGAATTCGCCGACGCCGACACGTTATTCCTCTCACGACTGAAAGGGATGCAGCCGGATCAGGTTCACATTGGCCTACCGGTGGTCGCCAGGTTTGCGAAAGTACCATCCTTTAAGGTGACCGATGTGTGGTTCGAGCCTGCAGACGAGGAGTGAATTGGGAGATATGTTGGCGTTGGCCGACCGAGTCAAGGCCGGAGACGTCCGCGCCGTTTCGCGTGTGATCACGTTATTGGAGAGTCAGAACCAGGACGGCGTCGCAATGCTTCGACTGCTTGTCTCCGGCCAGCGCCGTGCGGCTGTGATCGGGATTACCGGTTATCCCGGCGCGGGCAAGAGCACGATGGTCGCACGACTCGTGGCAGCCTATCGGCGTTTGGGCCTGAAGGTCGGGGTTTTGGCCGTCGATATCAGCAGTCCCGTGACGGGCGGCGCCCTGCTCGGCGACCGCATCAGGATGCAAGAGCATACCCTCGATCACGGGGTTTATATCCGGAGCATGGCCACTCGTGGATACCAGGGAGGGCTTGCCCACGCGACTAGCGGCGCGACGTTGGTGTTGGAGGCGGCTGGATACGAGGTCATTCTGATCGAGACGATTGGAGTCGGTCAGAACGAAGTGGACGTGGTTGATGTCGCCCACACCGTGGTGGCAGTCGTGGCGCCTGGTCTCGGCGACGAGGTGCAGGCGATGAAAGCCGGGTTGTTGGAACTGGCTCACATCGTCGTCGTCAACAAAGGAGATCTTGCCGGCGCGGATTCCACCCTGCGAGACTTGCAAGACTGGTATCCGACCGTGCTCCGGACCATCGCCACGACAGGCGAAGGTATTCCGGAGCTCGTCGCTGCGATTGCCGCACATCAACGGCTGGGCGATCTACAAGGTTCGTCCGCTTGTCTGATGCGGAAAGGAGCCGGCTTCTGAAGACCAGGAGGATGCCATGCCGCACCAATTGTTGACGATCTCTCACCACGTCGCGCGGATCACGTTGCATCATCCGCCGGCCAACGTGCTCAATCTCTCCGTGCTCAAGGAACTCGAACTGG
>VBOM01000317.1 GCA_005877535.1 Nitrospirota bacterium
ACATTCAGCCGGTAGAAGAGATCCTGGCGAAATGTGCCTGCCGCCATGGCCGCCTTCAGGTCGCGGTTCGTGGCGGCCAGCACGCGCACGTCCACGGAAATCGATTGGCTGCCGCCGACCCGTTCAATTTCCCTCTCTTGGAGTACTCTCAACAGAGCGATTTGGGTCTCGGCCGGCAGGTCCCCGATCTCGTCAAGGAAGATCGTCCCGCCATCGGCCAGCTCAAACCGTCCCAGACGCCGTTGCAGCGCGCCGGTGAATGCGCCTTTCTCGTGTCCGAACAGCTCGGAGGCGATGAGCGACGTAGGGATCGCCGCGCAATTGACGCGAATAAACGCCC
>VBOM01000318.1 GCA_005877535.1 Nitrospirota bacterium
TTTACCGCAGTCACGTCCATCACAGCCCCGACAAACTCAACGACTTTTCCCGATTTATCCCTTACGGCGCAAGCCACAACTTTGACATATTTGACCGCACCATCCGGCATCATCAAACGATGTTCAAAATCAACATCTTTTCCCTCTTGTGTTGCGCCCATCATGTTCTCTTGGAGGAGCGTGAGGTCTTCAGGATGAATCCTTTGGCGTGCCAGCTCCATCGTTGGCTTAACCATCGGGCTATATTCGTAAATTCGAAACGTCTCCTCAGACCAGGTGATTTCTCCGCTGGAAACACGCCAACAAAAACTTCCCGTGAGACTCAATCTCTGGGCGTAAGCTAAGTAGGACTCGCTTCGTCGCAACGCATCGAAAGCCTGTGCGCGTTCGATCGCAATGCTTGCCAGATGGGAGAACTGTTCGATCATAGTCTGCTGTTGCGGGCTCGGCCTACAGGGTTCATGCGAGTATATCGCGAAGGTGCCCAACACCCTTCCAGCTGAAGAAAATATCGGTGTGGACCAACATGCTCGCAACCCATGCATTGAGGCCAAATCGCAATAGTCGGCCCATAGGGGATCCGTGATGATGTCGGAAACGATGACCGGTTCTCTGCGGTAGGCGGCCGTTCCGCACGATCCCACGCATGGGCCGATGACGCTGCCATCAATCGCTGCCGTATAGCTTGCCGGAAGGCTGGGGGCTGCAGCGTGCCGGAGTCGGTGCCCATCCGAATCCAAGAACAGAATCGAACAGAGAGTGCCGGCTGACAACTCCTCGACAACCCGGCACAATTTATCGAGGATCGAAGATAATGAATTGTCCTCGGCCATCATCTTCAACAGCCGATTCTCTCCTGCCAGCAACGTCTCCGCCCACTTGCGGTCCTCAATGTCCGTGTTCGTTCCATACCATCTGACGACTCTTCCCTCCTCGTCTCGGATCGGGACAGCACGAAATAGGAACCACCGGTATTCTCCGTCGAAACGTCGCAAGCGCCCTTCGACCTCGCCAGGCTCTCCAGTAGCAAGGAGGCGGAGCCACGTGTCCATCAATTTTCCTAAATCTTCGGAATGGATCGCAGCTTGCCACCCCCAACCAACAGCCGCTTCCGTCGAGAGTCCTGTGTAGTCGAGCCACCGTTGGTTCAGGAAATCTGCTGGCCCATCTGGCTGACAAGACCAGGCCAGGATGGGAATCTTCTCGATCATCTCTCTGACAAGCAGTTCTGCCTCTTTCATTTTATCGAGCACCTCCCCTGCAGGAAGCAGGCTGCGTCGTGCGACTCGGTAAAATCGATCACTTCTCCAACCTGTACGGCGTTGCCTAACTGATCCCTCACGGCGTAATTCAACACAGGGCCACACTTCGTGGAGCCGTGAGGCAGGAACAATTGGTCTAGGTCTGTACCGCGTCTATGCCTTCTGAAGAAAAACTTTTTATAGCGACCAGGGAGAGTATGGTACCCCTCTGAGTTGCGAAAAACACTAGCTTCTTGTGATCGGCAAAATGTGATGTATGTCTTTGTTTTGCAAGGACACTTACAGACAACTGGCTGGAAACCAGTCGCCCGATCACATGGCATAGATTCGTGCACCACGTCAGTGAGTCCCGGTTGGTGTTGAGACCTTGACCACCGTCAGAGCTTCCACGGGAAAATCCTTTTCGCGCCATGCGTCGATTCCTCCGAGAAGAGGTCGGACTCTGGTGATCCCCTTACTCCGCAGCAGCAATGCCATCTTGGCGGCCGTGGCTTCATTTGGGCAAGCGCAGAAGAGGATCACATCTTGGTGGCGCGGAATTTCATGGTGACGCTGCTCCAGTTCCTCTACCGTCATGCGGAGCGCGCCTCGAATTGTATAGGGATCAGCTTCGTGATCCAGCGCGCTCCGCAAATCCACCACCATGAGCTCATGGCCGTCATCCATCATCCGCTTCAGTTCCTCCGCCGTGATACGGACGATTCGCAGCTCCCGCAGAAGCAGCTGTCGATGGACGAACTTGTACAAGAGGTAGGCGGCGAGCCCTGCGCCGAAGAAGAAGGCGAGCCATAAGCCCAGACGACCTGCCTCTTCAGCCAAGCGTTCGATTTGGTCGCTGAGCAGATAGCCGGGAATGATAAATGCGAGGGTCCAGAGGACAGCACCCAGCCCGTTGTAGAGGAGAAATCGTTGCATATTTATTCGGAACA
>VBOM01000381.1 GCA_005877535.1 Nitrospirota bacterium
AATACTCGCCTTTTTGAATCCGTCTGTACGGATGCCGAAGGTCGGGACGGCTGATCCACCAGAAGAACGAGAGCGCCCCGATGCTGGTAAGGAGGGCGAGCCAGAAACCCAAGCCTTTGAAATGTATATTCGCGATGCCGTCGACACGCACCTCCTGCGCGGGAGAGGCCAGCGCCACCACCGTGCGATAGAGGCCTTCGCCGAAATGTCCCAAATCAATCGACGGCTGCAGATATTCGTGCCCGACTTGATTCATCAGCGTGGGAGTAATCACCGGCAACATCTGCCGGCCCAGCGTGATCGCGGCTTGTCGTTCCTGCACCGCGACCAGCACCAACACGCCATGCTCTTGTTGCGTCGATCCGATGCCCCACTTTTCATAGAGTGCCGTCGCGTACTCGTTGGCCGACTCGAACGGCTTGATGGTCGGGATGGTCACCACGACCATTTCTACGCCGGTCTTCCGCTCAAGGTCCTGGCAGACGGACCGGATGCGCTCTTTCCAATCCCCATCGATCGCCTGAGCATGGTCGCTCACATAACCTCGCGGCTCCGGCAACTTCAGTTTGGGCCGATCGTAGGGAAGCGCCTGGGCTAGGCCCTCGAAAAAGACAAGGCAGAGAGCCATCGCTAGCCCGCATAATTCACGACGCTTCGTCGAGAAATGTGGCAGCGGCGCGAGACTAGCGCGAAGAGCGAGACTCGCGCAACGTGTTAGCCCTGTTCCTCCTCGTCGCGCTTTGCCCGCCAGTCTCGCCCGTCTCGCTTGAGTCAGGCATCGGCGATTGCAGCAGAAGCGCTCATGAATTATGCGGGCTCGGCTGACAGTCTTCGTCATCGCTGCCCCTGCGGCAACAGTTGCGCAACTGCTCGAGTGAGTATCGTCGCGGCTTGTAGATACCGGTCAAACAGACGAGGCACTTCGCGGGTGCCAGGAGAAATCTGTCCGCGCTTCAGCAACAAGGCGTCCAGCAAACCCTGCAGATCGAGTTTCAACTGCTCGGCAACGTCCTTGATCACCGCATCCGAATGGGAAAGGACCGGACGCCCGAGAAGACGTTGCACCCCCCGCAGCACCGGCACGATTGAAGTGATCGAGAGCGGTAGTAAAATCGTCGTGGCATCGTCGCTTCCGCCCCCTTCGACATACCGTTGACGCAGGCGCAACAGATGGCTCGTAACACCCTGGACCACGGTCTCTCTCAGCCGATCGGTCTTCACGTGAAAGCCGATGAAGGGATCACGCCCGCCTAGGACGCGATGCTGTTCCTGAATCTCCAGAAACTCAAGCGGGAATACCGCTGCCGATGTGTGCAGCTCCTCTTCCGTGAGAAAGAGGGGGATCGATCACACGTTCAGTCGTACCCATGAATCCTCATGAAGACATCGGATGTGGAGATCTCTCATGCGCACGCACATCGGGGAGAAACCCCGCGGCAATCACGCGATCGATCAGATTAAATGGCGGCATCGTCCGTAACCCCGCCGTGGTCGACAGGACCTGATAGCGAAGCCGCGCGTTCCGATCCAGCGTCTGAAACACGCGATCGCGTAGGAAGGCCACTACTGGATTCCCCGTATTCCAATAGAACACTTGTTGATCGGCCAAACGTTGCAGCATGGTAACCTGCGGCCTCCTGACTCGTTCAAATTCTTTCAGCCTGGCGGCGGAATAGTCCCTATCAGCAAGACAGCCCGGCAACAGATCGGACAGCGCCATAGCATCGACCATCGCCTGCATGCGCCCCTGTGACGCATGGGGATTCATCGCATGGGCGGCATCGCCAATCAGCACAGCTCCATCCGCCACCCAAGTCGGCGTTCGCACCCGCCCGGTCGGCATATAGGCCGTCTGGCTCCAATCGCTCAGACGCCTGAACAGCCCGACAAACTGCGGCGCGATCTGGCTCCAAGTCTGCTGTAGCGCAGGAATACCCCGCTGCTTCATGGCCTCCATCGAACCCTTGGGGATCATATAGAAGAGATAGACCTTGTTCCCCGTCGCCGGAAACAGTCCCAGAATGCGCCTGTGTCCGATGTAGTAGAACGATTCCGATACCGGCTCCTCCGATTCGAGAATCGCAATCAGATACCCGTCAGGATAGAGATAGACGTCGGCGGGAATCTTCAGTGCCTCACGCACTTTCGAAAATGCGCCATCGGCCCCGACGACAATCTTAGCACGGATCTGGTTCGTGCCCTCCGGGCCTTGCGTGGACAATCCCACCACCCGATCGGCCTCGCGCAAAAGTCCTGTGAAAGAGGTGCCGTAGCGGAGCGTCACGCTCTTCTGTTGCTGCACCGCTGCGACGATGGCGTGATGCACCACGTTCGGGAGCGTCACGATGGCACGATTGTAGGGCGCCGGCAGATCGCCATAGTCGATGCTACAGAGGCGCATCCCTCCGGCGCGGCAAAAATGAAAGAGCCGCACGGACCTCGTGGCATCGGCCGGCAACGATAGCAACACGCCCAAACGATCGAGCACTCGTTGTCCGTTCGGTTGGAGAATTTCTCCCCGCAATCCCCCGGGTGGACCGGCGGCCTGATCCAACACGACGGTGCTGATCCCTTGCTTCGCCAGTGCCAGGGCTAAGACGGCGCCGCCTCCTCCAGCCCCCACAACCACGACATCGGTCTGTTCGATCAAGTCTGCCATGCCGCTCAGTGCTGGTCCCATGACCGATATCGAGTGTGATCATTCCACATCGCCAGGAACTTCTCCCGGGCCTTGACGGTGATCGCGTGATCGGTAATGACGTCGAGCCGCTCATCGTTATAGCGATTGCCGCTCGTCGTATGGTTCATCGAGCCGGTGGTGTTCACTTCATCATCGATCACAACCTGTTTCAGATGCATCAGCCCATCGTGCTCGTTCACGAGAATAGGAATGCCGGCCAAACGCAGCGTATGGAGCGCCGTACGCTGTTTGACGTCCTCAGTGCGCTGCAGATCGGTAATCAGGCGCACATCGACTCCCCGCTTCTTCGCCGCGACCATCGCCTCCACCGCACGGGGAGAGGTCAACCCATAGACCGCCACATAGAGGTAGCGTGTGGCACGCCTGTAGAGCATAGTCAGGCGATCGAGTGGCGCGTCATCTGGTCCGTAGTAGACCTCCACCGTCGCGCTCCATCCGGCCCCGACCGGAACGGCAAACATCAGCAAGACGAGACAGAGCGAGCACACGATGGAATGGGAGAGGACGACTCTCATAGCTGGCAATGGCAGACATAGGAGCCTGTCCGACATTGCCGTTCGTGACGAAGCGAAGGAGTTGCAGTCAGATGCGAGACCGCAGGCCCGGAAAAACCCGAGGCGTATTCGCTGGAATACGTTGAGGATTTTTTCGGGTCGAGAACGACGCAGACGGTCGCAGATCGTTCGCCGCAGTAGAACGGTCAATGTTGGACAGGCTCCCTGTTATTCGAGTTCAAACAACATCTTGAAATGATCGTCCGTGGCCTCCCAGGCCTGGGGTGCCACAGTGGCAAGCCACTGCTGAAGAAACCGCTTTTGGCCCGGCGTGAGCACCTGTTTGATCTGGTGTGAGCGGCCTTGGAGGGGCTGCAGAAACCCGACCCGTTTCTGAAAGTCCAATGTCGCAGTGCGGACGTACATGTTCGTGAAGGCAGTTGGTGTTTCGTCCTCCCCATCGCCTTGAATCCAAACCGATAAAAACTTCTCTAACTGGAGTCCTGTGCTATCCATGGCAGGATCGGTATCGTGAAACAGCTCGTTTTCCGATTCTTGGAGCGGAGTAGCCTCAGCGGACCTGAACATGAAGTTGCGTTTCCACATGTCCTCGCTCATCCAAAAAATGGCATAGTGGCGGCGGATCGCGGACAAAGTCAAGCAACGAGCCGGCCGGTTTCGTTTCCTTGACAATGGCAAAGTCCGTTTGATAACGTGTTGAAATTGTTTAATCTCTGGGCCAAGTTAGGAGTCTTCATGCAGGTCAAAATCAATGGCAAGGCAGAAGAGATTTCAGGGGGAACGATCCTCGATCTTCTCCAGGCCAAAAAGATTGAACCGCAAATGGTCGCGGTTGAAGTCAACGATACCATGATGGACCGGAATCATCTCGCCACCACCCGCCTGAACGACGGCGATCGGGTTGAGTTCTTGTTTTATATGGGAGGTGGCCGGTGACGATGACCATGCACAAAGACATCACCGAACTCATCGGACGGACTCCCCTCGTCCGTCTAAACCGGTTGTCCCCTGCAGGCGGGGCAACGATCTACGGGAAAGTCGAGTTCTTCAATCCCGGTGGAAGTGTCAAGGATCGAATCTGCCTCAATATGATCAACGAGGCGGAACGGCTGGGCGCATTAAAGCCGGGCGGCACGATCGTCGAACCGACCAGCGGAAACACCGGGATCGGACTGGCATTAGTCGCTGCGGTCCGTGGCTATAAGCTAATCCTCGTGATGCCGGAAAGCATGAGCATGGAGCGGGCGAGTCTCTTGTCGTCCTATGGCGCACAGCTCGTCTTGAC
>VBOM01000382.1 GCA_005877535.1 Nitrospirota bacterium
TGTTGCCCAACACAGGGACGGGCGGGAGGTTCCCGTAGAGCTTGCGGTGTCACCGGCGAAAATCGGGGATACATACATTTTCAGCGCCTTTATCAGGGACATCACCGAGCGCCGCCGGGCTGAAGGGCGTCTCGCTTCTCAGTATGCGGTGACCCGAATCCTCGCAGAGGCGACGACCCTGGAAGAGGCCATTCCGAAAATCATCCAGGCAGTCGGGGAGAGCCTGGAATGGGATTTGGGCGTGTTTTGGCGGGTGGATAAGGCGACTGGGATGCTGCGCTGTCTTGATCAGTGGAAAACGCCGTCTGTGCAAGCCGATCCGTTTACCCTGGATACTTGGCAGCGTGTGTTTACACGCGGCGAGGGTTTGCCTGGATGCATTTGGACCAGTGGCAAGTCGGCCTGGGTGACGGACGTCGCGATGGATGCTGATTTCACTCGTGGAGCGCAGGCTCGACAAGTTGGATTCCACGGTGCGCTTGGATTTCCTATTCTTGTAGGGAATGAGATTGAGGGCGTCATCGAACTCTTCAGCCGCCAAGTGAGGCAGCCTGATGACGAGTTGTTGAGGATGGTGGAAGACATCGGTCTCAAGATCGGCCAATTTGGCGAACGGGCTAGAACGGAAAGGGTGTTACGGGAAACAGAGGCGCAATTGCGACAGGCGCAGAAGATGGAGGCGGTGGGACGATTGGCTGGCGGCATGGCACACGATTTCAATAATCTCCTCACGGTGATTCGAGGGTACAGCGAGTTGTTCCTGGGCCGCCTCGGGCCCACCGATGACATGCGAAAGGACATGGAGGAGGTGAAGAAGGCGGCGGACCGGGCCTCCGGGCTGACCCGTCAATTGCTGGCATTCAGCCGCCGTCAATTCATCGCGGCGAAAGTTCTAGATCTCAATGCTCTCGTCGCCAATATGGACGGCATGTTGCGACGTCTCATCGGTGAAGATATCGTCGAACTCAGCGCCGAGCTCGATTCTTCGGCCGGCGCCATCAAGGCGGATCCCGGACAGATCGAGCAGGTCATCATGAACTTGGTGGTCAATGCGCATGATGCGATGCCTCAGGGCGGGCGCCTGACGATCGAAACCAGGAATGTGACGATAGGGGAGGAGGTGCGCCTGGATGCCGTGGGGGTGGCACCGGGATCCTATGTGTTGCTAGCGGTTTGTGATACCGGCCATGGGATGGATGCTGAGACCAGATCGCATCTATTCGAGCCGTTCTTTACGACAAAGGAGAAAGGGAAAGGGACGGGATTGGGACTCTCGACCGTCTATGGCATCGTCAAGCAGAGCGGGGGAAGCATCACCGTGGAGAGTGTCCCTGGTCGGGGCACAACTTTTCGGATCTACTTCCCGCGGTTCGAACAAGAAGTACCGGGGACGGTGGCGGGTGTTGAAGTGATCGATCCAGCACGTGGCCGCGAAACAATCCTCTTGGTTGAAGACGAGCCGGCGGTCCGCGGTCTCGTGCACGAGACGTTGCGGCTCCATGGCTATACGGTGCTGGAGGCGCGCCATGGCATCGAAGCGCTTCTCACCAGCGCAAAATACGTGGGGCCCATCCATCTGTTGTTGACGGATGTCGTCATGCCACAGATGAGCGGGCCTGAAGTCGCGGAGAAGATCCTGACTGTTCGACCAGGGATCAAAGTGCTCTACATGTCGGGGTATCCGGACCATCCGGTGTTTGACCAAGGCGGCGTGAGCCGCCAGACCGGGTTCCTGCCGAAGCCTTTCTCACCCCACGTGCTGGCGCAAAAAGTGCGCGAAGTTCTCACAGGTGTGAAAGCCGCCTAGTCTACATTGGGTCGTCCCAGCCTGATTGCTTGATCTTCAGCCTCCGTTCCGTTTATCGTGCCTGCACCGAACCGGATAAACCAAATAGACGAGATAGACAAGAAAGACATGGCGATGCAGCAAGGACGCGAAGTCGACGTCGGACAGTATCGGATCGAGCGAGAGCCATTCTACGCAGAGGTCCGAGGCGAGATCGGTTTGTTCACGATCGCGGCGAACAGTAAGATGCCGGTCATGCTCAAAGGCCCAACTGGCTGCGGCAAGACCCGATTCGTCCAGCATATGGCCTACCGGCTTGGTCGTCCCTTGATCACGGTGGCCTGCCACGAAGATCTCACAGCCTCCGATTTAGTGGGGCGGTATCTGCTCAAGGGGCAAGAGACGGTCTGGGTCGATGGGCCGCTGACGATTGGCGTGAAGCATGGCGCGATCGTCTATTTGGACGAAATCGTCGAAGCGCGGAAAGACACGACGGTTATCATCCATCCCCTGAGCGACGATCGCCGCTTCCTGCCGATCGAAAAGAAAGGCCAGATTCTCGAAGCGGCCGACGACTTCCTCCTCGTGATCTCCTATAACCCCGGTTACCAGAGCGTACTCAAGGATTTGAAGCAAAGCACGAAGCAACGTTTCATGGCGATTGAGTTCGACTATCCGGCCCCTGACGTCGAAACCACAGTGGTTGAGCGGGAAGCAGGGGTCAGCCGTGACCTGGCGGCCAGCCTGGTCAAACTCGGTGGGAAGGTGCGGAACCTCAAGAGTCATGGTTTGGAAGAAGGCGTCAGCACCAGATTGCTGATCTATGCAGGGACACTCATTCGGCAAGGCGTGGCCACTGAACGAGCTTGTGATGTTGCGATTGCTCGCCCGATCACCGATGATCCCGATATGCAGCGCAGCATTCTGGAATTGGTGAAGGCCGTTTTCTGATCCCATGGCTCAAGGAGTCTGTCCAACATTGACTGTTCTACTGCGACGAACGATCAGTGACCATCTGCGTCGTTCTCGGCACGAAAAAATCCTCAATGTATTCCAGCGAATACACCTCCGGTTTTTCCAGGCCTGCGGCCTCGCATCTGGCCACACCTCGTTCGTCTCGTCACGAAAGCAATGTCGGACAGGCTCCTAGGCCCCGTCACGGATGAACTCGCTGATTGTGCAGGACACCAAAGACGGAGTGATCCTCACCGTTCACGTCCAACCTCAGGCATCCACCACAGAGTGTGTGGGCATTCACGGCGACGCGATCAAAATCAGAGTGACCGCTCCACCAGCCGATGGCGCAGCCAATGATGAATTGATCCGGTTTTTAGCCCTCCAATTATCGATTCCTTCTACGTCGGTGCGGATTCATTCTGGTGCAGGCGGCCGGCACAAACGTGTTCTCATCAAAGGGGCCACTGTGCAAATGGTGATGGCTCGGTTGAACCTGAGCCCGAATTAGTTATGACAGT
>VBOM01000383.1 GCA_005877535.1 Nitrospirota bacterium
AGGCGTACTTGAACAGTACGTCGAGGGGGCGAGCGGCGAGCCTGCCAGCCGCAGGCGCGTCGCAGCAGCGAATCCGCGATTGCAGCAGAAGCGCTCATGAATAATGCTGGCAAGGGCCATTGGCTCGATTGAGTTTCATCGCGCACGTCACGTCCCTCCATCTGAATTTCAGGATTATCCACGCTTCGCTCCAGCTTGTCCACGCCGGATTCCATGAATTGACCGTTCTTTGTGCCGGAAGCTATGCTCGATCTAACGGATGCTGAAAAAGACCGCCAGCTTCGTTCTCGGCTCATCGAAATCCTCAACGTACTTGAGGGTACGCCTCCGGTTTCGACTCGCCTGCGGCCTTGCTGGACGGCCTTTTTGAGCATCCTGATGGTGGAATGGTGGATTGTGTATGAAGAGAGTTTTTTCGCAGACTCCTTCGATGATTCGCTTGGTGGGTTTCATTTTAACGATGTTGCTCATGGTGGGTGGATTCATGGAGGCATCGGGAACAGCGGAGGAATCAGATCAGAAGGCCGATGCCATTCCTGCTGGAGACTATGTCTTATACGACCAGGTGGTAACGCGTAAGTTTCTCACGTCAGCGACTCAGCTGGTCGTAATCGACCGTATGACCCGGCTCCGTCTCTCTCCAGATCAGGAGGGGCCGACAACGATTGACACGTTTCAGGAACAGGGGTATTTCGATGGCGAGCTGCCGGCGGACCTGGTCCGGGAATTCAGCGCAGTCAACCGGCAACCAAGCAGGCTCGAAGGACGATTTCACTTTGGTGTCGGCTACCGGTTCGCCACGGGGGATACGATCGAAGAGCCGGAGGTTTCCCTGGCCCGTCCAGTCACGGTGGCTCGCGCGCGACCGGTTCAAGCGCCCTCGGTCCTGGATCGTCTGGCCTTCTCTCGCGTGGCGCGAAGCCTCCTGAACGATGATGCATTGCTGTATGTCGAAGCACTACGCCCCGACGGCACCGGAGCGGGATTCCTCGTGTGGTTTCGCCGTCAAGGAGGAAGCTTGACGTTATTCGATACGGAAGTCGCTTGGGCCATTCAGGCTCAGGTAGAACCAGAAGAGGGACCGCTGCTTGCGCCCTGATGGGCTTGGACGGTAGCATGCGCCCATGATGCCCACCATGATCCGAAAAACCTTTTCCGTCCCGCCCCTTGGGTGCAACTGTTCGATCATCGGCGATCCAGTGACGAAGCAGGCCGTCGTCGTCGATCCCGGTGGGGCGCACGAGCGAATTCTCAACGAGGTGCATCAACTCGGATTCACCGTCAGCCACATTCTCCACACCCATGCCCACTTCGACCATTTTCTCGCTTCCGGCGAAATGAAGAAAGCGACAGGGGCGACGATTTGCCTGCATCAGGATGATCTTGAGCTGTGGAAGAATCTCGAAATGCAGTGCCGGATGTTCGGTGTCGCCTATGTGCCTGTTCCGATGCCCGACTACTGGCTCAAGGATGAGGAGAAGCTGCTGGTCGGCCAGGTCTCCGCTGTCGCGCTCCATACGCCCGGCCACACACCCGGGTCCATGAGTTTTCATTTCCCGATCGACAACTTAGTCTTAGCCGGCGACACACTCTTTCGCGGAAGCATCGGGCGCACCGATCTCTGGGGCGGAGACTTCGAGGCCATCGAGCAATCCATTCGAGAGCGGTTGTACACCTTGGAGGATGCCACGATTGTGGTGACGGGGCATGGACCGGAGACCGAAATCGGGATGGAGAAGGAGACGAATCAGTTTATTCGGCTTTAGCAGGATGCTGAAAAAGGTTGCGGGGTAGCTGGGATGATCCCCGCGCTCGCGCAACGCGCGGCCTCAGAAGGCCCTCGTTGGACGCGCGCAGTTGGGATTATCCCAGCCACCCCTTAGTAAGGTAGAAAAGGATCGTTCGCCTGCGGCCTTGTTTGGGTAAGGCGCGTCTTGGCGCGCCAGGGTTGGGCGGGTGAGAAGTCTGAACTTTTTGAGCATCCTGCAGGAGTGTTCTTCTGTTGTGGTGTACCTGTGAACCACCGAAGTTCTCGCGCACCGACATAGTTTTTCCACAGCCTGACAGCTCGCTGCAGGAGGTGTGACCATGACGACATGTAAGCAGTTCGTCTTCTCTATCTGTGTTCTCGGCGCGCTCGCACTGCCGGTTGCGCAAGCAGGCGAATTTTCACCGGCAACCTCCGAGCAGGTCACGATCGCAGATGTGCAGGTTCGCATCTCCGATCACGGCGCTGTCGCGTTCTTGCTGGCCGAAGGCAAGGCCATCCCGATTTTCGTCGATCTTACAGTCGCGCTGTCGATTCAAGGCGCGTTGAACGGCGAGAAGCTCTCTCGCCCCCTCACTCACGATTTGATGCATACGATCTTGGAGGCCTATGGGGGCAAAGTGTTGCAAACCGTCATCACGCTAAAAGGTGGTACCTATTACGGTGCCTTGACCGTTGCGGTGCAGGATCAAGTGAAGACGTTCGATAGTCGGTCGTCCGATTCGATCGCGCTCGCCATTCATTTCAAGGCGCCGATCATCGTGGGACGGGATTTGCTGGACTCGGCTGGAGGGTTGCTGGAGAAGCCGAATGCCGACACGTTATGAGGCCTTACTCCTTGGCCATCCGCTCTTTCAATCGTGCGAGGCGTTTCTCGGTGGACTGCTTAATGAAGGCCATGTTTTCTCCGAGGTGTTGCTCGGCGTTGATTTTCCCT
>VBOM01000384.1 GCA_005877535.1 Nitrospirota bacterium
TCTGCCCTCGTCTCTACGCATATGACATGGCCGCAATATACATCCAGAAAGGAGGAACACCATGAGCACGGCAACGGTGGAAATCCCGATTCACCAAAATGTCACAACCTTTGTAGGAACGCCCCGGAAGATGCTGATTGGCGGAAGATGGGTCGAAGCCGCGTCAGGGAAGACCTTCCCAACCTATAATCCTGCCACGGGTGAAGTCCTGGCCCAGGTGGCCGAGGGCAACAGCACCGAGATTGACAAGGCGGTCACCGCTGCACGGAAAGCCTTCGAGAGCGGCCCGTGGCGCAGGCTCACAGCCTCGGAGCGTGGACGGCTGATCTGGAAGCTCGCCGACCTTGTCGAATCTCATCTGGAAGAATTCGCCCAATTGGAGTCGCTCGACAACGGAAAGCCGGTCGGCGTGGCCCGCGTGGCGGATGTGCCGCTGGCCGTGGACCTCTTCCGGTACATGGCTGGTTGGACGACTAAAATCGAAGGCAACACGATCCCCATTTCGGTGCCCTACACGCCCGGCGCCAAGTATCTCGCCTACACGCTACGCGAGCCGGTCGGCGTGGTGGGGCAGATCATCCCATGGAACTTTCCGCTGCTCATGGCTGCCTGGAAGCTAGGTCCAGCGTTGGCTGCGGGCTGCACCATCGTCCTGAAGCCTGCCGAACAGACACCCCTATCCGCCTTGCGACTCGGCGAGCTGATCTGCGAAGCGGGATTCCCGGACGGGGTGGTCAACATCGTGCCCGGGTACGGGGAGACCGCCG
Source organism: Nitrospirota bacterium (assembly GCA_005877535.1). GTDB lineage: Bacteria > Nitrospirota > Nitrospiria > Nitrospirales > Nitrospiraceae > Palsa-1315. The sequence continues at coordinate 768 of VBOM01000384.1, forward strand.
GCGCGGCGCTGGCGGCGCACCAGGACGTGGACAAGGTGGCCTTCACTGGCTCGACCGAAGTGGGGAAGCTCATCCTTGGGGCGGCCGCGAGGAATCTCAAGAAAGTGTCGCTGGAACTCGGAGGAAAGTCCCCCAACATCGTGTGCAAGGACGCCGACCTGGAGGCGAGCATTCCCGGAGTCGCGAGCGCGATCTTTTTCAACCACGGCCAGTGCTGCTGCGCAGGCTCCCGGCTCTTCGTCGAGAAGGGTATCTTCGACGAGGTGGTGGCGGGCGTGGCTGAGGACGCGAAGAAGATCAAGGTCGGGCCGGGGATGGATCTCGCCACCCAAATGGGTCCGCTGGTGTCGGACGAGCAGCAACGGCGGGTGCTCGGCTATCTGGAGTCCGGCCTCTCCGAGGGCGCCAAGGCGGTGGTCGGCGGGCGCAAGGTGGGCGACAAGGGTTATTTTGTGGAACCGACCGTGCTGGTCAATACCACGCAGAAGATGAAGATTATGCAGGAGGAAATCTTCGGGCCGGTTGTATGCGCAGTGCCGTTTAAAGATTTGGACGAGGTGCTCCCGGCAGCGAATGATTCTATCTATGGCCTGGCTGCAGCGGTCTGGACCAGCGATGTCAGCAAGGCCCATCGCATCGCGGCCGAGCTGCACGCAGGTTCGGTGTGGATCAACTGCTACAACATCTTCGACGCTGCGCTACCCTTCGGCGGCTACAAGCAATCCGGATGGGGCCGTGAGATGGGCCACGACGCGCTGGAACTGTATACCGAGCTGAAAGCTGTCACCCTGCGGATGTGAAAGATCACTGGAGAACTGAAGGATTGGCGGAAAGAATACAAGCTCGTGGGGACAGAAAAATCTGTCACCAACTGTCTTGAGATGTAGGCACGTTGGGTCTCAGTTCGAAGGGGGCCTGGAGTTTGGCCAGAAGCTGCACAGCTTCTGAGCCGGCCAGCTTGTCGCAGATTTCATACAAGCCCTCCGGGCCTTCCTCCAATATATTGTGCTCCTCGAGAATGCCACGGATCGTCGCAATGACGGCAGCCGTGGGAGTCGGTATGAGTAAGGTGGCAAGGGCTCCATGATCGAGCCGAAGCCTGGAAGCTATGAGAAGTGGCTCCCCGCCTCGAAGTCGCTGGGCGGCGGGCAGGAGAATCTTTTCTTCCATACCGATGTGACGGAGAAGCCCGGCTCGAAACTGCTCATACGCTTCCCGATCAACCTGCTCGGCATGGGCCACAGCCGATTGAAGCAGGTTTTCAAGTCGCCGGTGGTCTGCCAAAAGAAAGTCTGTGAGAGGTCCTGCTTGGTCGTTCTCTCGTGGTCTCATCCGTTGTCTCAGATTATGTCCACCTCAGAGGGGGGAACAGGGTCGAGGAAGAGATTTGACACAATTGACATCGCTGCGCGGGGACGAGGGTCTTCAATGGAACACTTCTTTAAACAGCTCCAGCATCGCCGCCCAAGACTTTTTGTCTGCCTCCGCATTGTACTCGAGGGCATCCATTCCCGCCTTGCCGGCATCAGGATTGGTGAATCCATGTTTGACGCCAGGATAGGTGATGACCTGGAACTTCGCCCCCACCGCCTTCATCTCCTGAGTAAAGGCCTCCACTTGCTCTTTCGGAACAAACGGGTCGGCTGCGCCTGTGAGCACGAGAACCCGAGCCCGGACCCTGCCAGGCTCCGCAGGACTCTTCGTCGCAAGCGCGCCGTGGAAACTTACCACCACATCCAAATCGGCCCCGGAACGCGCCTCGTCAAGGACCACGGACCCACCGAAGCAGTATCCGATGGCGGCGATGTGGTCCGCCGAGACGTGGGGATCCTGCTTGAGCTGCTTGAGCGCCGCGTAAAATCTCGCCGGGATCACCGCCGGGTCCTTCTTGACCTCGTTCATGAAGCCCTGGGCATCCTGCGGATGCGTGGTCACCTTGCCCTTCCCATACATATCCAGCGCGAAGCCGACGTAGCCGGCCTCCGCGAGTCGCTTGGCCTGATACCGCGCGTGCTCGTTGTGGCCCCACCACTCGTGGACGACCAGCACACCGGGACGTAGACCCTTCGAAGCGTCGTCCCAGGCAATGAGTCCCTGGAGAACCGTCTCGCCCTCTTTGTATTCGATTTCTCTCGTTTGAACTTCAGCGGCAGCAACCGACGCGGCCAAGAGCACCGCTGCAGCCAGCGCCACAATGTGTGTCCTATTCATAGATCCCTCTCACAGATTTACACGCAATCACAAGAAACCCTCAAGCTATACGACGATCACAACGTGCGCGGTGGAGAAAATGTTTCCTGACACCTTTTTCGCTTCACGAAAGATGCCGCTTGATCGCATCGTGGATCTTTCGCGCGCGTACTTCGTTTCCTGTGACACCGACCCGAATCGTCAGACTGGTTCGTGAATCCGAGAGGGATTCCAGGTCGATCCAGACATGCTCACTGTCAGCAAACTCCGATTCCACATGCGCGGATAGATTATCAACTTTGTTTTCCAGTAGCTTTAGTTCCAGCTCACCCAAGGCGGCGACGGTAGCATTGTGCACGACACGCACCTCATAGTTCAGCTCGTCATTCAACTTGCCCATCACATACACCGCTCCGGCAGCTCCCCCGGCTGCGCCGACAAACAAAGCGAAACAACCGGAGCAGGAAAGAGCAAGCACCGAACAGAGCACGAAGCCGGACACCCGCGAGCACCATATCTTACTCAGAGTGTTGGGGCTCATTGTCAGCGTTGTCATATGAAGATCCCTCCTGACGCAATGGCATGAAGCCGTCGAGGAGCCAGACGAGAGAACCGGCGAGCGAGCAACTCGAGGACCGAACCGGTTCCAACATTGTTGTGCTTCCCGAATATTTGGGATTTTATTGGAGTACACCGGACAAGACAACCGTCGCACGTGGACGAGGCGAAAATGGGTCCTGACACTTTTTTAGCCTTCGGCCTCTACTTTCCGCCTTGGACGGAAAGTTCCCAGCGGTAGCCATCAGGATCGTGGAACCATAAGCCCATGTGAGGTGAGCCGGGTGACTCCGGGCCGATTTCGTTGCCAGGATCTTCTATCTTGACCTTGTGCTTCTTCAGGTGTTCGAGCGCCTTTCGCAAGGCGGTCATGGTCGGCAAATGAAACGACATGTGATCAATCGTTTTCGGTGACGGTTTACCTTTCGACAAGACGATTGTGACGTTGTCGTTGCCAACTGCAATTCCCTCTTCGAACTCGAACTCCTTGCGTAATCCCAGCACGCGCACAAACCATTTCGCGCTCCGTCGCGGATCACGGACGGCTAGTCCGAAGTGACCGACAGTGCCAATTGTGAACGGTACATTCATGGCTGCTACTACTTTAGCGGAACACGTGAGTGCATGCCAAGTGCGGGCCGGCGAAGGGTCGCATCCAGCACTGAAGGGACCTCGTTACGCCGGCACTTCCCCCAGCCGTTCCAGCGCTGCCCTCCAGAACTCTTTTGTCCGGATGCGGCCTCAGCGAGCAAGAAGGATGGTCTGGCTGTTCCCCTCCCACCCTTCTGAGGCCGCTCGTTGCGCGAGCACAGAAGATCATCAGGCTCCATCCCCTCCTCTGTTCCGCGAGCACGAGGGATAGACCAGACCGCCCTTCTCCCATTTTTTCAGTTATAGTTATAGACTATGGCTTCCTCTTCACATCCGCGTGCTGCCAACTCCACTCACCGAAGGAGGCGCAGGCATCGGATCACGCCCGCGACTGTCCGACGATTTGCGCGATCGCGCTGGCGTGCGTTCCGTGCATTCATGAGGGCGGTGCTGGCCTCGCCGCCGACCGTACGTGCTGTCATGCTCTCTGTCCTCGTCCTCCTCCTATGGCTCGGCGTCAACTGGTCCTATCACGCGTACTACAAGCCGGCCGAGATTCTGTTTCCCTTAGCCCATTCACTCGACAAGCGTCCCGCCGAGACGTGGAACGAATATGGATCGCTCTTCCGCGAGCATGCGACCGATGTCATCGTCATGCCGAGCCATGCCATTGAGTTGACCGCAGCCCTGTTGGATCGCGGGGTCGAGAGCGCGATGAGACACGGGCGAATCGCCGCTGTTACGCTGCAGAAGAAACAGGATCTAGCAGCAGTGATTCACCTGTGCGGAGCCGGGGCTGGCCATGCCTATGCCATGCGCGGCTTTCGGCCGATTCCCCGGCAACGGTGCGGCGACCACGACGTGCGAGATTATCTCGCACGAGTCAATACGATGAAATACCAGTTCGCCCGACTGGCGGCCGCAGGCTAGCTGATCCGGCTCATTGGATCTTCTCGGCCGAGAGTGGCGTAGCAATGGATTCGAGCGACCGCCCCTCTGCCTTGACCCCCAAGAACAGTTCGACGAGCGCGCCCACGAGCATCATGCCGGCTCCGAGTAAGTAGCCGTAAAAAATACTCGTGGCGGACGTTTCGATCAGTTTGCCATAGAGCCAAGGAGCGACGATCCCGGCTCCCTGCGCCACGACGAAGAAGAACGCAATGGCCATCGCGCGGATCTCCAGAGGAAAGATCTCGCTGACGGTCAGATAGGCCGCGCTGGCGCCAGCCGAAGCAAAGAAAAATACGCACGACCAGGCCAGCGTTTGGGTCATGGAAGTGAACAGGCCTTGCCAAAACAGATACCCTGTCACGGCCAACAGGCAACCGGAGACGGCATAGGTGAAACTGATCATCGGTTTGCGGCCGATGGTATCGAAGTAGCGGCCGAGCACCAGCGGGCCCAAGAAGTTGCCGAGCGCAAACGGCAGAATGTACAGGCCGATGCTGCTGCTGGGCACATCGTAGAACTTCGTGAGGACGAAGGGGTAGGTAAACGA
>VBOM01000385.1 GCA_005877535.1 Nitrospirota bacterium
CAGAGGATTACGAGGTTGTCCCGGTGGATGACTTCCTCGTATTCCTGCTGGCCGAATTGCTGTTGGATCTCGGTCGTTTTGAGCCCTTTAATCCGTGTCAAGATGTCGGAGGAGAAATTCACGAGTCCTTTGGCGAATTCTTTGCCATCCTGGTTGAGACAACTGACTGCATCTCCCGTATCGAACGGGCCGCTGACGTCCAGGATACCGGAAGGCAACAGGCTCTTGCCCCGTCGGGCCAGTGCCTCGACGGCTCCGGGGTCGAGCGTTAGCGTCCCTCGCGGCCTGAGGGTGAAGGCGATCCAATGTTTGCGGCTGGTGAAGCGACGCTCCTTCGCGAGGAAGAGGCTGCCGCCAGATCTGCCTACCAATACCTTCGGAAGGAGGCCAGCTTCTTGTCCGTTCAAGATCAAGGTGGCCACGCCATACTCACTGACTTTCTTGGCAGCCCGGATTTTCGTGGCCATGCCTCCAGTTCCCTCGAACGTGGTAGAGACACCGGCTCGTTCCTCGATCTCTTCGGTAATGTCAGGAATCAATGGGATCAGTGTGGCTGCGGGGTTCTTGCGCGGATCCTCGGTAAATAGGCCGTCGATATCAGACAGGATGATTAGAAGTTCCGCGTCGACCAGATGGGCCACCTCAGCAGCCAGTGCATCGTTGTCGCCTACGCGGATTTCATCCACGGCGACCGTATCGTTTTCATTGATGATGGGTATCACGCCGAACCCGATGAGCGCACTCAAGGTGTGGCGTGCATTGAGAAACCTGCGCCGATCCGCGAGGTCGTGATGAGTGAGCAGGATTTGCGCCACCTTGACGTCGAGCCGCTCAAACGATTTTTCGTATGCCCACATGAGCCGGCTCTGGCCGACCGCCGCGGCCGCTTGTTTCACGGGAAGGCTCTTGGGGTATTCCTTCAGGCCTAATTTCTTGATGCCGGAGACAATAGCGCCGGAGGAGACGATCAAGATTTGACGTCCGCTTGACCGGAGTGCCGCGATTTCATCCGCGAGTCGATCGATCTGTTCCGGGCGCAGCCCTGTGTCTCGGGAGGCGACGAGACTGCTCCCGATTTTGATGACAATGCGGGTGGCCTGTCTTAGGAGTTCGTCTCGCATGGTGTGGTTCGAAGCTGTGCCACCTGGTGCCCTACATAGGTGACGAGTTCCGTCAATCCTTCTCTCGTGGCGGCAGAGATCGGGAGACATGGGTAACGATGGCGTGCACAGTACTTCTGCAACTCTCGCAGGCGTGCACTGTCTCCAGCCACGTCAATTTTTGTGGCGACCACCGCGAAGGGGCGTGTGGTGATCGGTTCATCGTATGCGGCTAATTCCTGACGCAGGATCTCGAAGGTCTTGACGGGCTCCTCGGGGGCCCATTCCGACACGTCGATCATGTGAAGCAAAAATGATGTGCGTTCGATGTGCCGAAGAAACTGGAATCCCAGTCCCTTTCCTTCATGGGCACCTTCGATGATCCCGGGAATGTCTGCGACGGCAAAACTTTCTGTTTCTCCCCAGCGAACGATCGCCAGATTCGGCGTCAGCGTGGTGAAGGGATACTCGGCGATCTTCGGTCGTGCGGCCGAGATTGCGGCGATGAGTGTGGATTTTCCCGCATTAGGAAAGCCCACGAGCCCGACGTCGGCCAACAGTTTCAGCTCAAGTCTCAGCGACCGTTCTTCGCCTTCCGTGCCTGTTTCAAATTCCGTGGGCACGCGGTTGGTCGAAGTGGCTAAGTGATTATTCCCTGGTCCGCCCCGGCCCCAGTGAGCTCCCACGAATTGCTGTCCGGGGGTGACAAGATCGGCCACCACCTCATCGGTCTGATCATCGAAAATGACGGTGCCGACCGGAAGGGCTACGACCACATCCTCTCCGGTTCTTCCGGAGCAATTGGCGGCGCCTCCCTGGCGGCCGGATTCTGCTTCGTAGTGTTTCTGGTACCGGAGGTCGAGGAGCGTGGTCATGCGAGGCGACGCTTCAAATACGACATTGCCGCCGTGGCCGCCGTCGCCACCGTCCGGCCCGCCGCGCGGGACGAATTTTTCGCGCCGAAAGCTGCATGCACCGTCGCCGCCGCGGCCGGCTTTGATATGGATACGGACTTCATCGACAAACATCGGCGCACCGCTTCAGTGTGATGATTGTATGGGCATGACATACGAGAAGCATCCCGTTGCACCCCTACTCATACCGGGAGCCCTTGCGGTAACGACACTGTGACGAGAAAAAAGGAAAAGAATGTACTATGAAATCGAGGGCGCGGAGTAGACGCTGACCTTCTGCCGTCCGCGGCCGCGTTCAAACTTCACGATCCCTGTGATGCGGGCGAAGAGGGTGTGGTCTTTGCCAAGCCCCACGTTGAAACCGGGAAAGAACTTTGTCCCTCGCTGACGGATTAGAATCGATCCGGCCTTCACGGTCTCTCCGCCGTAGGCCTTGACTCCAAGATATTGCGCATTGCTATCGCGCCCATTTCTAGTCGATCCGCCGCCTTTATTTGTTGCCATGGCTAATCCTCGTTAGGCCGTCTCGATACCGGTAATGCGCAATTTAGTAAAGCCCTGGCGATGGCCATTGGTCCGCCGATAGTTCTTGCGCCGTTGTTTCTTGAAGATGGTGATGGAGCGGGTTCGGCCCTGGTGGATGATCTCGGCTTTGACGGTGGCCCCTTTGACCAACGGCTGTCCGACCTCTATACCCCTCTCGCCGTGAACCAGCCGAACCTGGCCGAGTTCGATCGTCCCCCCGACCTTGCCGGGAAGGGACTCGACTTGGACCAATGACCCAGTTTC
>VBOM01000386.1 GCA_005877535.1 Nitrospirota bacterium
CCCAACAATCCCCCTTTGAATCAAGGACAGTACACGTTCGGCAGCACGATCTGTTACAGGTCCTGATCTCCATGTGAGCTCCGGAATCCAAAAGCGCAGTTTTGAAGCTTCCAGAATTTTATCTAGCTCCTCCTCCCATTTTGGTTGGTTCCTTTCGAAGAGTGCACGGAAATATCCGGAGAGGAAATATACATTTGTTTTTTCTGCAGCATTCTGATGTGCGTCAATGAGCACGGGCAGGAGTTCGAAGTTAACGTCAGCAAGGCCAAGCTGATAGCCAAACTGCAAGCCTTTCTCTGCCTCACTGGTAACGAGCCATTCAAGTTCCGGAGTCAAAAGCTCTTTGTTCTGCGCGGCTTTCTGCGCTAATTCATTGATTCGTCTTTCTCCTGTTCCGGCCTGAGAACCTTCTTCGTCATGATCGTCTTCGAGCATGTCCATTCCCACATAGCGTCTCAATTGCGACGTAAAATCATTTCCCTCCAATCGTTGCTTAAACTCTTCAAGCTTACCTCGGATATCGGGTAGCAGTTGTTTCCCATCATAATGTAGGACTTCGATGAGTGTTTTCAGTACAGCTTTCTTGTCTGCATAACCTTTGACGAGTAATAAATCCAGCGAATCAATAACTATATCGCCTAGACTGGTGCGAAGAATAAGTCCTCGGGAGCGGTGCAGTAAAATGTTCACTACACTTTGCCGTTCATCATTGCCTAGAGTATCCAATCTTTCGCGAAGTAACTGCCATATTTGTCCGTAGGCGTCCCACCACTCGGCATATGTCTTTGGAGTCCATCCTTCTGGTCCATTCCTGAGACCAGCCTCGTCAATATTTCCATGTCTCACAAAATGTTCAGTTTCCAGAGCCCTTTCACAAGCAGCGAACGCCAGCTTACGCTTCTCTGAAGAACTGGACTCAAGAGTTTCGATCAGGACTAGGAGTCTTTCTTCCGGTGGAGTAGAGGTAGAAGCGACGCGACCTGGTCCGAGGGTAAAGAGATCTCTAAATACACCACTAGCGTTATTGTCCCAAGTCTCATTTTCGGCTTCTCCAAGTTTCAGCAGTAGCCTTGCGGCGCCTGGGAAGAGTTCTCTGTACAGTGCGATATGTTCAAGAGAGTAGATGACCTCGCGCCTGCCTTCGGTAAGCTCAAGGAGTTGTTCTCTGTTTGCCTCGCCTATCGTTCGCTCCAAGCATCGGAGCGCTTCCTCTGGAGAGGCGAGAGCGAGGGACCTAAAAAACAAGGCCTCACGTTTGGATTTAAGCGTTTGAATATCGTTGAATTGACCGCCTGAACCTAGTAATTCGCGGACTTGACGCGATGCCTCTGACGATTCACGAGCGTACTCAAATATTTCCAAGAACCAATCAAAAAGATTCGGTGGTAGATCAGAGGCAAACTTATTCATCTCAAAAACGCTACCATATTTCTCCCACCAGGTAGCCCAGAGCTTGATGTGGAGCAGTTTCGGTGTGATATAAAGAGTGGTGCTACCTTGCAGGATTTTTCTCTGCCTCAGCTCATTTACCACCTCATTAAATCTGGACCAAGTAATCCTGGCATCTACCTTGTGAATGAGTTTAGAGATTGCTTTAGCTTCATCTTGTACAGGTTCACCAAACCCGAATCGTTTGAATAATGCTACATGTTCGAGTACGAGCCGCCTGTCCGCAGCTTTTTGGCTATCGAGTAGATCACCGCCAGCAATAAACCGGTTCCACACATCCACAGTAGACGGAGATTGTGAAATGTCCTCTGGATTATTCTTTAAATTTTCCCCAACAACATGAGCCACCCTGGGAGAGCCGCCGCAAAAGTCTGCCCAATGTGCCGCCTCGATTGCAGGTACCCCATAGTTCGCAATGATCGAAGTGATCTGATCCTTCCTCATTGAAGGGCTTTCAATGACAGTGACTCCGGACACTTCCACGGACTCGTTATAGATAGTAATGAGTTTGATACGCGGACTGCGATGCCGCAGCTTGTTCCAGAGTTTTGTTCTTGTTTCGTCGTCGCACTCATCAACAATGAGGATTGCATAGAAAGAACTATCCTCCCGAATGAGATCGCTCATGAGCTGGCTAGCCAGTATTTTGGCAGGATCATCGCAATAAATGACAAGAGGCCTTAGATCTTCCTCTTTCGTGGCTTCCAGGACCAGTCGCGTCTTTCCAACTCCAGGTTCTCCAACAACATGGAGGTGTACGGGCCGATCGTTACTTCGGAGCTCAGTCTGCATCGTTCCAATCTTCTGAGGGTGATCTGCTGCCAATACAAACGGGCGCTTCATTTCAGCTTCAGAGGACCAGCCGAAATGGGTGCGAAATTGCCCTAGAGCTTTACCGTTTAACCTTAGAGCCAGTGAAGGATATGGGCTGATAAAGCCAATGAGTTTGTTTTGTGGAATTACATCTATCCGCGCTCTCTTGTACCTTGCGGCAACAGTGGCAAGCTGCTTTTTAATTTCCGTTACTGCTTTCCTTACCTTCGCGTTAGCGCCGTCCCATCCGAAGTGGATGATGGTAAAAGTTCCATCGTTGTCCAAACATTTCTGTACTTCGGGTTTCAGCTCATTTGACTTTTCCTTGAATAGGATGAGCCTGAGCGTCGTTTTCTTGTTGAGATTAGATTTCCCTGTTTTGATTTGATAAGCAGTCAACCCGGGCTTGATTAATCCCTGCTTGCTATTGGAGGGCGAATCTTTAACTTCTGCGTCAATACCTCCGTCAGAATCGTAGATATCGCCCGGCACGCTCACGCAACTCTTTGCAATTCCAGACACGCCGGCTTCGGCCCAGAGCAACTCCCTGAAAATAATAACCGCCTGCTCTGGAGCAAGCTGGAAAAGATCTTTATTCCTCACTGTTAGAAGTGTTTCGACAGCCATTGGTCTTGCCTTACGTAAGGGTCTCGTTCCACCTAGACATCAGAAGGCTTGCAAGAAGGAGAAAATGAATTGAGCGGAGAAGAAACAGTACCGTTCTCCGTTTCCTCGGGGAGCAAGGATCATCGATATTACAATATTCCAACAGACGTGGGCGAGAGCGGCGGGGCAGTTCTAGAGCAGACGAGCCGGAGGCGCGGGGGACACGCCCCCCTCCATGTTGCGGAGTGGTTAGAGCTGCCTTCGCAAATGGAGAGGAGGCGAGGGCACAGCACTGGTCGTAGGCCGGGATTAGCTAAATGGGTAACCCGACTTTGTAGAGTTGACTAGCAAGCCGCAGAAAAGCCATTTCGGCATAGCGGCCCTTTTCAGCATCCTGCTAATGCGATGGAGAGAGCACCGCGATCACGCGCAGCGGGCCGCCGGTACCACCGGTGATTTTCATCGGCAGTGCGATCACGTCGAATCCCTTGTCCGGAAGATCTCGTAGATTGCTCAGATTTTCGAACACCGGCACGTTCTGGGAGAGGAGCGCGACATGCGTCTCAAATTTGTTGGACTGACCATAATCAATCGAGGCAGTATCGATTCCGACGGCCTTGATCTGCCGCTCACGCACAAGCCAGGCTGCTGCCTCGGGATGCAAGCCCGGGAAATGGAGCGCTGGTACCGCCTCCGGCCCTCTTAGGTCTGTTCCCAGGTACTGTTGCCGCGACGGCCAGTATCGGGAAAAACCCGTGTCGACTAGCACGATCGTGCGAGTCGGAATTTGTCCGTGCTCTGCTTCCCATTGTTCGAAATCTTGGATGGTGACGAGGTAATCGCGATCACGAGCGCATTGGGCTGTGACGTCGATTCGGACACCAGCTCCCACCAAGTGTTCGATCGGGACCTGATCCAACGTCTGCCCACCCCTGGAGAAGTGAATGGGAGCATCGATGTGGGTGCCCCCATGTTCGGCCATCTCAAGGCGATTCGAGGCGTAGTAGTACCCGCCCGGCGTCTCCCCTGCCTGCTGGAGAACAAGGCGGAAGTCCTGTTCGGTCGGCCATACAATCGTGTCCGCCCCGAAGGAATGAGTGAGATCGATGAGCCGCGACTGTTCCCAGGCAAGACGATCAAGCCGAGAATGACCGGCAGCGCATCCCGCACCAGCCAGCAAGCACAGCACAACAAACCAGCCAGACACTTGATGACCCACACACACCCATGAACCATTCGTTGGCTCCTTCAGCATGACATGCTCCTTCGTTCCGAAAACTTCTGGCAAATACTGTAAGCCCGCTGGGGGAGAATGCAAACCAGACATTCTTATTTTCTAGTCCACGAACCGATTCTAGCTGACTTGAGGTGTGGTAAAGTGTGGACGGGCGTTGAGGTTGTGAGTACTGGAGGCTCCTATGAGGTCAACGAACTTTGCTCCTGTCGACCTCTCCGATTACGAGATCTCGCTTGAACAGGGTTTTCTCCCGAGGGACCCGCTTGAACATCTTCCGGACTTGCCGACCCTCACCCATCTAGGGCATGAGCTGCCCAAATTGCTGAGCGTTCGGACGGTCCGGCGGTTCATCGACGAGCAACGCCAACTGCTCCCTTCCATCCCTCCAACATGGCGCATAGAAGATTATCGGGCCGCGATGCGTATCCTTTCGTTCGCCGGTCACGCCTATGTATGGGAAGTGCCGGACCAACCGGTTGCGACCTTGCCACCACAGTTGGCGAAACCCTGGCACGAAGTTGCGCAGCGGCTTG
>VBOM01000387.1 GCA_005877535.1 Nitrospirota bacterium
GCAGGTGGATGTGGATAAGGTCGATCTGAATGTTCGCGTGAAAGAAAAGCCGACCGGCCAGTTCAGCATCGGCGGCGGATTCAGCACGTTGGACAAGTTGGTCGCAATCGCCGATATTACGGAGGGAAACCTCGGTGGGAATGGCTGGATGGGACGAATTCGCGGTCAGTTGGGCCAGCAGCGGACAATAGGGTTGATCACGTTTCGTAACCCCTATGTGAACGACTCCTTGACCTCAATGCAGCTGGACGTCTACCGCACTGCGACGAACTACATCACCTATTATGAAACGAAATCCGGTGCCAGCGTGACGTTAGGTCGCTATCTCTCTGAGTATGCCTCCGGGAGCGTGAGTCTATTCGCGGAGGAGTTGAATTATAAAAATCCGGCGTTAGGCATTTGCCCGGATCGATTTCCTCTTGTGTGTAGTCAACTTGGGAATCAGACGACGACCGGGTTCCGGACCTCGCTGACTCGCGACACGAGAGACTACTATATGGATCCCCGCAGCGGTTGGCGGGGCGCTATGGGCTTTGATTTGGGGACGCCCTACCTGGGCGGGAGCAATAACTTCTATAAATATACTCTGGATGTTATGAAATATACACCGCTGCCTTTCGATACGCGGATTGCGATCCGCGTTCGCTATGGCGCCGCAGTCGGCCTCGAGGGGAAACCCATTCCATTGACCGAACGATACTTTGTGGGCGGCATCAATACGATGCGCGGGTTCGTGTTCGGGCGTGCGGGACCGGTGACTGCCGCCCATACCCTACTCGGCGCTAACAAACAGTTGATCTTCAATAACGATTTTATCTTTACGATTTCCCCTGAGGCCAAATTGAACGGGGTGATCTTCTTTGATTACGGGAAAGGTTTTGAAGACAATGAACCTCTCTCATTTAAATTGCGGCCAACGGCCGGATTAGAAGGGCGATGGATTTCACCCTTTGGCCCCCTCCGTGCCGCGTATGGGATAAATCTGGACCCCCATCCAGGAGAACGCAAAGGGGTCTTCGAGTTTACCATCGGTTCTCTGTTCTAATGGAGCAAGTCTTTGACCACGAGTAAGGGGTAGCGGTGTGATCCATGTTGGTGTCGTCATGCGGAAGGTGTTCTGCACAGGAGGTCTGTTGATGGCGCTCCTCGCTGTCTCCGGCTGTGCTGCAGGCGGGGCTAAAGTCGAAGGGAAGATAGGAGTCGTCGATCCGGCCCGTGTCCTCAACGAGACGAACAACGGCAAGAAGGCCAAGGATTCCTTGAGCGTATTCTCCAAAAATCGCCAGGCGCTGATCGAAATGGATGAGAAAGAGCTCCGTCGCATGGAAGAAGATTTTGGGAGGCAGGCCAGTGTATTGAGCGCGACTGCGAAACGGGAGCGCGAAGAGCAGTTTCGACGTCGAGTGGCGGAGTATCAGCAGAAAGCAGGCGACCTGAACCGGGAGGTTCAGGAAAAGCAGAAAGACGTGCTCGAAGGGTTCCGTGAGAAGGTGGGACTCATCGCGGGGAAAGTATCGAAGCGTCTCGGATTACAGGTCGTCATAGATAAGGGGAAAGGCGGTCCCACCCTGTATAGCGAAGAAGGCCTCGATATTACAGGGCAGGTCATAGATGAATTTAATCGTGAATATCCATAGGAGTCTGTCCGACATGACCACTCTACTGCGGCAAACGATGACCGGGCATCTACGTTCTTCTCGGTCCCGAAAAAGTCACAACGTAGTATTCCAGCGAATACGCCTCCGGTTTTTCGGGTTCTGCGGCCGTCCATCTGCCCACCTCTCTTTCGCCCCGTGACGAATGGCAATGTCAGACAGGCTCTTGGCCCGAAGGATTCATGACGGTTCATCGCGACATCGCCCGAGCGCGCGTTCCTCGTGAATTGTATCTCTCAAGCGACGACACAGACACGCTCATTCCGTTCCGCGCTTCACGAACGACGACCGACGAAGAATGCAGCAGCGGATGGTGATTGCAGCGGAAGCGTTCATGAATCATGCGGGCAAGGTACATGCGTAGCAGGCTGCGGAAAAACTATTGTGGCACGGTGGAAAATGAATGGTACCCACAGCGAGGACGACAGGAGCATCCTGCTCGGGTGTGGTACTCGTATGGAGCAGAGGAGGATTCGATGGATCGAACGAGAGCGACTAGTCTGATCAGTGCAGTGGCATTGTGGCTGGCGATGGTGTCGCCGGGGTTGTCGGATGAAACCTTCAAGGTTGCGGTGATGAACCAACAAGTGGTGATCGAACAGTCGAAGGCCGGCAAGCGGGCCTTGGAGGAGCTCAAGGCCTACTCCATGACCAGGCAAAAGATCATCAATGCCGACGATCAAGAACTGAAGGAATTGCAACAGGCGATTCAAGACGGGAAGTTGACCGACAGAGCGAAGCAAGAGAAGCAAGGTCAGTTCCAGGTCAAGATGGAGGCCTATCAACGTCGCCTGGCCGACTTCAACCGTGAGATTCAACAGAAACAGCGGGAAATGGTGGTGGAATACTCGAAAAAAGTGCAAGCGGCCGCGCAGGCCGTGGCGGAAAAGAACGGGTTCGTCGCAATCATAGACAAGGGGGTCGAGGTAGCGATAAAGATTGTGCTCTATCATCAGCCCGCGTTGGACTTGACCGATCAGGTAGTGAAGGAGTTCGATCGACAGAATAAATAGAGAGGGATGGAGCCTGATGATCTTCTTTGCTCGCGCAACGCGCGGCCTCAGAAGGAGGGGGAGGGAGCGGCCAGGTGCCCTTCTTGCTCGCAGAACGCGCACGATGAAACTGTGCTCGTTCGATGCGCGCAGTAAAGGGCA
>VBOM01000388.1 GCA_005877535.1 Nitrospirota bacterium
TCCTAAAGAGAAGGCCAACAAACCACCGTCGCGCGTGAGGTCAAGGAGTGGATATCCACTCACGCTTTGACGCCCTGAGCCGTTTCAAGGGGAGGTCTCCGACAATCCGGGGGCTTTCTTTCAACCCATCTGTCCTACAGCCTCTTTGCGAGTGACAAAATTCCAGCAGAGCGTGATCTAGTATGGGGAGGAAGATCATCTGATTCATCGCCGGCTCGACCCAGCGGTTTCACAAAAGTCTCAATAGACGATAGCGCGGAGCTGGCTTTGCCGTTACGCTGCCTTCCTCGAGGTTATCATGGCAATCTTCGCCCTCGCGTTCGCCAGCGCTTCTGCGCGTTTTTCCGGCCCCATGGTAACACCTTCGATAATGACCACTTCAATATCGGTGATACCGACAAAGCCAAGCACTGTCCGCAGGTAGGTTTCCTGATAATCCATTGCTTTCATCGGACCATCGGCATACACACCGCCTCGTCCCAGCACCAGCACCGCTTTCTTGCCCTTCAACTGACCTTCCACACCCGCAGCGCCGTACTTAACGGTGATGCCTCCCCGCACCACATGATCGATCCATGCTTTCAGCACGGACGGAATGTTGAAGTTATACATCGGCGCTTCAATGACAAGGATGTCGCTGGCCATGACCTCGGCGATCAATGTCCGGGACAGGGCCAGCTCCGGAGCGTCATGGTTGGTGAACATGGCGCCGACAAAGGCGGGGTCAATGTGCGGCACCAGGTGTTGAACCAGATCCCGCGTAATCACTTTTGCGTCAGGATCGGCCTCTTTCAGTCGCTCCACGGTGGCTGCCCCGATTTCACGGCTGACGGAATTGTGGAGATTGCTGCTGGACGCGATATGGAGGATGGTGGTCATGGCCGTCCTTTCTTGCAATAGGTTCCGAATGCTTATATAGTTACATATAGTAACCATATAAACTCCTTCAAGGAGGCACATGCATGTCACCTAGTAAACAAACACTGCCTGAGCAGGACTGTATCGGCGTGCGCCGGCTCCTGGACCGCATCGGCGATAAATGGAGCCTCTATATCATTGGGACGCTGCAAGGTGGCCCCATGCGTTTTAATGAAATCCGGCGTCACATTGAAGGCATCTCTCAACGCATGTTGACCCTGACGCTGCGCGACTTGGAGCGTAATGGGCTGGTGACGCGCACGGTCTATCCCACCAAGCCGCCCAGCGTCGAATATGCTTTGACTGATCTTGGCCGTACTCTGTTTGAACCAGTGAAGGGTCTGGTCACATGGGTGCAGAAAAGCCAGGCGGCGATTGAACAAGCGAGGGTGAAGTACGACAAAGCCCAAAGCGGGGAAAGAAAAATACGGCCAACGATGCTAGCCCTGTAACAGGTGAAGAACTTGCCCTCCTGTGATGCCCCACTTAATTTCTGGACAGTTTATTGAACAGAGCAAGCCATCAATTTTACAGAGAGTCCTTTCCTCTTCGGTGCCCCATTTCTCACGGACATCCGGTTGCATTTGCTCGTTACTCTGTTGCGAGGGCCTCGGTGCCGCCGATGGACAATCAGGGCTTAACCTCTACCGGCGTCTCATTGGATCGATTACGTGGTGCGAGAATTCGCATTGCCTGATCGTTCGGGCTTCGAGGTCCTGGTAGACTTACTTCCAATCCCCAGTTGATTCGCCTATACTCTGGCCTCACCATTGAAAATTGCGTGGAGATTGCGCGGGATTTTCAGGGGAGGCCTGGCTGGGATCGAGGGCCGTTGGCGTACCTGGTCGGTCCGCAACGGAACGACCGAGAGAGGGCTTTTCTATTTTCTTATACCCTTTTGATTCACGGTAAAAGGAGATTTGAGACTTCCTATCCTACCTTTATCATGAGAAACAATTAGGCTTCTCAAGGAAAGGAGTTGAAGTGAAGGGGGGATTTCGTCGAATTACAGTCAATCATTGGCCTTGGCCCCATCCTGGGACGATAAGGATGTCCGGAAAGACTTTTCTCGCTTTGGGGGTCGGGCTTCTCTCAGGCTTCGGTCTGACCTTCACTGTCGGAGCGGACGATACAGCCATTGATCGTCCGGGATATTCGCTCACCACCCTCGACGGCTCAGGCAATGTCGGCCGGTTTAGCTCAGTGACCATCGGCACCGACGGCCTGGGCCTCATCAGTTCCTTCGACGAAACCAACGGCGACCTCAAGGTGGCCCACTGCTCCAACTTGACCTGCACCTCCGCGACCCTCACTACCGTGGACCGCGCAGGCGATGTCGGCCAGTACAGCTCAGTAACCATTGGAGCCGACGGCTTGGGCCTCATCAGCTACTTCGACGCCACCAACGCCGACCTCAAGGTAGCCCACTGCTCCGACTTGGCCTGCACCTCCTCGACCCTCACAACCCTCACATTTCTCAAAAGCGAGGACAATGACGGTCAGTTCACCTCAGTCACCTCTGCCGGCGGCCGAGGCGTCATCAGCTACTATGACGGCACCGACCAAATCCTCAAATTGGCCCTCTGCCCGGACTTGGCCTGTACCGAGCCGACCATCACGACCACCCCGGACCGCGCGGGCAACGTCGGCCAGTACAGCTCAGTGACCATTGGAGCCGACAGCCTAGCCCTCATCAGCTACTACGACGCGACCAACGGCGACCTCAAGGTGGCCCACTGCTCCGACTCGGCCTGTACCGACGCAACTCGCACAACCATCCAAAGCGAAGACAATGTCGGCCAGTACAGCTCAGTAACCATTGGGACCGACGGCCTAGGCCTCATCAGTTACTACGACGCGACCAGCGGCGACCTCAAGGTGGCCCACTGCTCCAACTTGGCCTGCACCGCCGCGACCCGCACAACCCTCCAAAGCGAGGACAATGTCGGCCAGTACAGCTCAGTGACGATCGGCACCGACGGCCTGGCCCTCATCAGTTATTACGACGCGACCGGCGGCGACCTCAAGGTGGCCCACTGCTCCGACTCGGCCTGTGCCGTAGCGACCCTCACCACCGTGGACCGCGGAGGCGATGTCGGCCAGTACAGCTCAGTGACCATCGGCACAGACGGCTTGGGCCTCATCAGTTACTACGACGCGACCAGCGGCGACCTC
>VBOM01000389.1 GCA_005877535.1 Nitrospirota bacterium
CGTTAGAAGGAAAAAGCATGGCGCAACTGCGGAAAGGGAAAGTCTGGAAGTCAGGAGCTTTTGAACAAATCTTTCTAAAGTGAAGGCGAGAAAGTGCTCCCTGGCTGCACAGCGCGTGACGGCTGCGGTAAACAGGATCACCCTTATGTCGCTACAGGCATTGCCTGAATGAACCTTTCAGATTGGGTCGCTCTTGCTTGAGCGACCACCGCCCTACTCGCTACTCTGAAAGCCTTCCTGAATAGAGCTTCGTCGCGCAGAACCAGCTTTGTCGTCGCCTTCGTCGAGAGAGACACCTTTCGAGTCTCGCCAGGTAGCTGCTGACGAAGGCAGTCAAGGCCCTGAGGTGGGAGTCGATGCTGGGTGGTCAAAGGCAGTTGTTTTGGGAACAGCCAGAAGGATAGGCCAAAGACCCAGAAAAATCGACGTGAGCAAGGCGCGACTAAAGGAGGGTTTTTGGCACTACGGGAGAACAAGCCTGATTCGGATTGAAAATCGGCGGGCCTTCGATG
>VBOM01000390.1 GCA_005877535.1 Nitrospirota bacterium
CAGAGCCAATAGGCTTTCGGCTGCCGAATCATCACCGCCACGTTGTGCCACCAGTGTGTATCGCGCTCGGCTCGCCGGCTCTGTCGATCGTCACGCACGACGAGCAGAAAGACAGCCAAGGCATGCATAATAGGCAGAACCATCCACCCAAACACATCGTGCCATCCGCCTGTAGCCGCTATCCGTGGCGCAAAAAAGAGAATCAGCACGGTGCCGACATTGCCCGACGCAACGATTCCCAACACCCATCCCTGATGAGCGGCTGGATAGGTACGGCCAGCCACCGCCAAGGTTACCGCGAAGCTCGCGCCGCCGAAACCGAGCAAGGCGGCAACGAGCAGCAACTCGACATAACTATGGACTCCCAACCACCCCCATAAGACGACCGCCAACTCGCCCACCAGAATAAGCACTCCAGTGGGTTTCGCTCCATACCAATCACTGCTCCACCCAGCCACGACGCGAAGAAACGCGCCGCTCAGCAGCGGGAGCGATACCAAGAAAGCCGTGTCGGTCTGGCTGAGATGGAGGTCCTGCGCGAGGGTCAGACTCAGCGCACCTATCAGCAGCCACACCATAAAACTGACGGTGAGATGGAGCCAGGCGCCGATCACGCTCGGCCAATGCCCACGTCTTAACGCAAGAAACATGTCCGTCATCAGATTCCCCGATTTCACAGGATGCTGAAAAAGTCCGCTAGTCTCTCAAGCGCTCGATGGGCACGTCTAGCGCGGCGGAGCGACCCTCAATTCGAAGTTCCTGGTTCGAAGTGTAGAAAACCTCGAACTTCGGACCTCGAACTCTCCCTCGTCCCGCCAGTCTCGCATGTCTCGCGCGTCACGCGCCAGAGTCTGGGTCCCTGGTGCACTTTTTTCAGCACCCAGGCTAGAGGTTCTTATGATAATCTCGATCGCTATGAGGCCGCGCAAGAAGGATCTCGACGGAAAACCGACCGAACCGGAGGTCTTGGTCCCGTCCGAGGAGGAGACCGCCGAGATCAGTCCGCCTCCCGACGTGTATCACCCTGCAATCCCGGAAGATCCTCACGCCACCGATATCACGGCCGTAGTACCGGTTACGGCGCTCCAGCAATATCTGGCCGAAGTCCGTCTCCATCCCTATCTCTCCAAAGAAGAAGAGCTGCGCCTATTCCATGAATATCGAACACAAGGAAACCGCGACGCCGCCGTGAAGCTCATCATGGCCAACCTGCGCGTGTCCATCTCGATTGCCGCTGAGTATCTCCACACCGGCGCCGACCACATGGACCTCATTCAAGAAGGCAACGTCGGGCTGATGCATGCCATCAAGAAGTTCGACCCGGCGAAGAACGTGCGCTTTTACGCCTATGCCGCCTGGTGGTCGCGGGCCTATATCCTTCGCTATTTGCTGAACAACTATCGCCTGGTCAAGATCGGGACGACCCAAGATCAACGGAAGCTGTTCTACAACCTCAAAAGAGAGAAGGCCAAGCTTGAACGGGAAGGGTTCGCTCCAGACACAAAATTGCTCGCTGACCGATTGAACGTGCGGGAGCGAGACGTCATCGAGATGGGGCAGCGGCTGGGCAACTGGGAACTCTCACTGGACCAGCCGATCGGCGAGGACCAGGAAAGCAGCCTGCTGGATGTGCTTCCCTCCCAGCAGGTTCCAGCCGACGAACAGCTCGCACAAACGCAATTACAGACACTCTTCCGTGCCAAGCTCGCTGAATTTGTCAAGATACTCGACGAGCGAGACGAAGACATCCTCCGAAACCGGATTCTTTCAGAAACTCCTTTGACCCTGGACGACCTCGGTGCTAAATACTCCATCACCAAAGAGCGGACCAGGCAGCTGGAAGCCCGCATCATCAAACGCTTGCGTGATTACATTAAGAAAGACATCAAAGATTTCGATCACTTGCGTATCTGATGTCGCCTATCCCCAATAAAAGAGAAAAGTCCAAAGTATCCAAATTCTCAATAGGTTATGTCCCCGGTGTCACTGTTTCGAGGGTGTGGAAGAATTTTCTTGTTGCCCCCTTGACTTGAATGAACCAGAGGCTATCTCACCTCCCGTGTCCAGCGGATCAGGACTTCTGCTCGTTCTGGAGTATCGCGATTACGCCATCGAGTTCGAACCTGTTCTACATTGTCGATATTCACCGGGTTAACTTCACGAGGAGGGTGTTGTTATGAGCACTGCAGCCAAGGAGAAGACGGAGAGGAAGAACTTAGCCAAGGGGTTCCAGCCTCTGGGTGACCGGGTATTCGTCACCTACACCGAGGAATTGGACCGGACCTCCGGCGGGATTTACGTGCCGGACAGCGCCAAAGAGAAGCCGCAGCGAGGCATCGTCCAAGCCATCGGTAAGAAGGTTGAGCATGTGAAGGTCGGCGACCAGGTCCTGTTCGACAAATATTCCGGGAGCAAGCTCCGGATCGAAGACGAAGAATGTTTGATCCTCAAGGAAGAAGACATTCTGGGTGTCTTCACCAGCTAAT
>VBOM01000391.1 GCA_005877535.1 Nitrospirota bacterium
AGAACGAGCCATCGATCGGTTTCTCACTGGTCGTGAGCACCTCGAACTCCTCGGTGCGCTGTATCACTTGCCGAAGGCCGAAGCCACGAAACGCATCGCCGAGCTGCTGAAGCTCGTGGAATTGGAAGAGGCCGCCGATCGCGCGGCGAAAACGTACTCCGGTGGGATGAAGCGGAAGCTCGACATTGCCTGCGGTCTCTTGCCGGACCCTAAAATATTGTTCCTTGACGAGCCGACGTTAGGCTTGGATGTACAGAGCCGGCTCCGAATTTGGGACTACGTGCGTATGTTGAAGGCGCGCGGCATGACGATCGTGATGACGACGAATTATTTGGATGAGGCGGACCAGCTCTGCGATCGGTTGGCCATCATCGACGGGGGAAAGATCAAAACGTTCGGATCGCCGGCTGAGCTGAAGGTCGGACTGGGCGGCGATATCGTGTCGTTGACCTTGAAGGACCAGAGTAAGATCCCTACGTTGGTGTCTGCCTTGACGAGACAACCAGCGATGCGAGCAGTCAAGGCGACGTCGACCGGCCTGGATATTCGGGTCGAGTCGCCCGAGAAGGCCCTGCCCGCGATCCTCGAGTCCGCCAATCGATTGGATTGCCAACTGGAGTTTATTGAGTACCACCGGCCGCGGCTAGACGACGTGTTCATCGCCCACACGGGCCGCCGCATTCAGGACGACACCCCAAATACGGCGGAATGATAAATTGGGAATAATGAATGTTAAATTGAGACAGGTTCGCTTAATTCAGCAATTAACATTGAACATTCAACATTGAGCGGAGCGATGAAAGAGTACTGGCAGGAAATTCATGCATTGACGATGCGGTGGGTTCGGCGGCTCAGCCGCGAGAAATTCAGCATGTTGTTCACGCTCGTACAGCCGATGCTGTTCTGGCTGATCTTCTTCGGCAACCTGTTCCAGCGGGCCGCGAATGTGCAAGTGACGCAGGCGCCAGACTACATCAGCTTCCTGACCGCTGGCGTGGTCGTCATGACGGTACTCAACAACGGACTCGCCGGGGGCGTCGATCTGCTGTTCGACAAGGAGAATGGGTTTCTGGAGCGATTGATGACCACGCCGATCCATCGTAGTTCCGTGATCCTGAGCCGTTTCATCTTTGTCATGACGATTACCTCGCTCCAAGTGCTCGTAATCCTCGGGGTGGCCTTTCTGTTCGGCGTCCAGCCGGCGACGGGGCTCCTCGGTATTGCCGCGATCCTGATGATCGGGATGCTCTTCGGCGTCGGTCTCACCGCGATTTCCATGGCGATGGCCTTTTCCGTGAAGAGTCACGGCGATTTCTTTTCGGTCCTGGGATTCCTGTCGCTCCCGATGATTTTCTTGAGCTCGGCCTTGGTGCCCTTGGCGGGAATGCCTGCGTGGATGGGGTTTCTGGCGCGCTTCAATCCGATGACCTGGGCGATCGACGCGGTGCGGCCGTTGATCCTTTCTGGCTGGACTGAGGCTCTCCCCCATGTCGGGATGGTGGTGGTCGTCATGGTAATTTTTGATGCCCTCTGTCTCTACGGGAGCGCCAAAGTATTCCGTCGGGCGATGGGCTGATGAGCGAACGTTTCGTGAACCCACAATGCTGATAAACGAGAGTCAAATCCGGGCCCTAATCCGACTGCTGGCCGATGAGGACGAGAAGATCGTCCGGACCATCAGCGGTAAACTCATCGACATCGGCCCCTCTGCGGTTCCCCTGCTTCAGGAAGCGGAAATCGAACAGCCGGAAATGGCTGACCGTCTTGTCTCGGTGCTCGAGGAAATCCGCGGTGGAAATCTCGAGGATGAACTCATGCAGCTGGCGGCGTTGCCAGATGGCCCGATGGATCTCGAACAAGGTGCCTTTCTGATCGCCCGGTATGCATATCCTTCTCTGACGGTCACCTCGTATACGCGACAACTCGATGAAATGGCGCAGGAGGTACAGGATCGGATCGGACCGAGAGCCTCGGGGGAGGAAACGATCAAGACGTTGAACCGGTACCTCTTTACGGAGCAGGGCTTCAAAGGCAACACGAAGAATTATTATGAATTGGAGAATAGTTACCTCAACTGCGTGATCGACCGACGAACGGGTATTCCGATCAGCCTGTCGACACTGTACCTCCTGGTCGGGAAGCGGCTGGGTCTTCCGGTGCAAGGGATCGGGATGCCGGGTCATTTCTTGGTG
>VBOM01000368.1 GCA_005877535.1 Nitrospirota bacterium
GAGGAACAGAAAGATCACCATGATCACCAGAGCGACCGCCAGCATCAACTCGAACTGCACGTCCCGAACCGATGCACGAATGGAAATCGTGCGGTCGGTCAGCACGGTGACCTGGACGGACGAGGGCAGGGCACTTTGCAACTGCGGTAGCAGCTTCTTGATACGGTCCACAACGTCGATGACATTGGCCCCAGGCTGTCGCTGGATATTGACGATCACCGCCGGGACCTCGTTCATCCAGGCCGCCTGCTTCACGTTCTCCACATCATCGATCACGTCGGCGACGTCGGACAAATGCACCGGCGCGCCGTTGCGATAGGTCACGATCAGCGGCTGATATTCTTTGCTCGAGAGCAGCTGATCCGTCGCATTGATGATGGATGACCGCTTCGGCCCATCGAAGCCGCCCTTCGCCTGATTGACGTTCGCCGCAGATACGACGACTCGCAGATCCTCCAGCGTGAGCCCGTAGGCCGACAAGGCTCTCGGGTTGGCTTGAATCCGCACGGCCGGCCGCTGCCCGCCGCTGATGCTCACGAGCCCCACCCCGGACAATTGCGAAATCTTCTGGGCGAACCGGGTTTCAGCGAGATCTTCCACCTGAGACAGAGGCAGGGTGCGCGACGTCAACGCCAGTGTCAGGATCGGCGCGTCTGCTGGATTGACCTTGCTATAGACGGGCGGGCTCGGCAGATCGCGCGGCAAAAATGTAGAGGCGGCGTTGATGGCGGCCTGTACTTCCTGTTCGGCGACGTCCAGGTTGAGTTCCAGACTGAACTGCAGCGTCACGACCGAACTGCCGCCGGAACTAGTGGAGGTCATCTGGTTCAGCCCGGGCATCTGCCCGAACTGGCGCTCCAACGGCGCGGTGACGGAGGAGGCCATCACGTCTGGGCCTGCACCCGGATAGAAAGTGACTACCTGAATGGTTGGGTAATCGACTTGGGGAAGGGCCGAAACCGGTAGTTGCCGATACGCGATGAACCCGGCGAGCAGAATGGCGACCATCGACAGGGCCGTCGCGACCGGACGCAGGATGAACAGGCGGGAGGGATTCACGACCGTTCCCCTCTTCGTGGCTTTTCGGCCCCTTCGGATGGCTGATCGGTTCCGTCTTTTGCAGGAGTGCCGTTCTGGCTCTGGACTTCTACCTTGCTCCCCTCTCGCAGTTTTTCAGTGCCATCGACCACGACGAGCTCCTCGGGAAACAGGCCCGTATCAATGGACACCTCTTCGCCGTGAGTGACCCCGACCGCAACCGACCGCATGCCCACCGTCCGATCGGCGTTCACCACATACACGAATGTCCCCTTCGGCCCTCGTTGCACGGCGGCAGACGGCACGACCGTGGTCCCGCGCTTGACGTCCAAGAGCAAGCGCGCGTTGACGAATTGATTGGGGAACAACTCACTGTCGTCGTTCGGGAAGACCGCTTTCAGCCGCACCGTCCCTGTGCTCGGATCGATCTGGTTGTCCACTGTCAGCAACGTTCCTGTGGCCAGCTTTCGCTTCTGCTCCCGATCGAATGCTTCGACCATCAATGTTTCCCCGGTCTTGAGCTTATCGAGCACGGCAGGGAGATTATCTTCGGCGATGGTGAATACCACGGTAATCGGTTGAAGTTGCGTGATGACCAGCAGCCCATTGGCATCGTTCGCACGGACCAGGTTGCCCTGATCCACGAGGCGCAACCCGATGCGTCCGGTAATGGGAGCGGTGATGCGGGAGTACGTGATCTGCAGTTTGGCGTTGTCGATCTGCCCCTGGTCGGACTGGACCATCCCTTCAAGCTGGCGAACCATTGCCTCCTGGGTATCGAGTTGTTGCTTGGGAATAAATCCCTGCTGCAACAGTCCACGGTATCGTTCGAGATCGAGTTGGGCATTTCTCAGCTGCGACCGGTCGCGCGCCATCTGTCCCTCGGCCTGAGTCAATTGCACCTGAAATGGACGCGGATCGATTTCGGCGAGCAGCTCTCCACTATGGACAGTCTGGCCTTCTTTGAACAGTACCTGCATAAGTTGCCCGTCTACGCGACTCCTCACCGTCACGGTATTGAGCGGAATGACCGACCCGAGTCCGTTGAGATAGACGCCGATGTCGCCTATTTTCGCAGCTGCGGTCACGACCGGCACAGTTCGCCCTGCATGGGGATTCTGTCCTTGACCGGCGGCACGCGATTGCGTCTCGTCGGACTTGGTCAACAGCGCGTATCCGCCAACGGCAAAGACACAGGCCACGAATAGCCCGAGCACCCAACGTTTGAGCGATTTGGCGAAACCAACAGACTCTGACATCTCGTTCTTCCTGGGCTCCTGGGTAAACGCCGTCATCACTATCCTACGAAACAAGTCTCAGACCGAATGGCCACATTCCTACTTCATCAATTTCAGCCGTTCCTGGGTGGTTTGCAGGTAGTCGCGCGAAACCTGCCAGCGCCGTTGGAGTTTGGCGTAGAGCTCATCCAACTCCTCTAGCTGCTTCGCAGACAACTTGGTCTTGATCTCTGTCATCCCTTGGGTCAGAGCCTGTTCGACCTCCGGCTGATGCGAGAAGCGCAATTTACCCGCGCAGAACAAGACAACGAGTCCGCCCCACAATTTCCCTGGTGTCATGACAGGTTTCTCCTCCCTACGCCAGACTTACTCGCTGAGCGGCACCACCACATCGACCTCATTCGACAGCAACGCGGTGAGATCGACTACATCACGGCTGGTGTAGAACAACACGGAACCGGTGAAGACCAGGGCCAGTACGGCTGCCACTGCCGCTGTTCTCCACACCAGCCGATCGAGCCCCGGAAACATCATCGATTGCCCATGTCCTGCGGCTTCCCGGCGGATGTCCCGCATGACACGGAAGGTCCAATCGGCCCCGAGCGAAGGCTCTTGGCGTAATCGATGGGCTTCCGTCAACGCGCGCTCTACTTTCTTGAGGTTTTCATCGTTGAGTCGTGTCATCTTCCTGCCGCTTCCTTTCGAGTAATAGTGTGCGGAGCATCTGTCGGGCTCGATGCGCTCGCACCTTCACGTTGACCACGTTCCACCCCAGCATGTTTGCCGCCTCGCGAACGGAATAGCCATCGAGATGGACCAGGGTGAGCACAAGGCGGTTTTCGGCGGAGAGATGGCCTAAGGCCCATTGCAGCAACTCCGTCGCCTCCTGCCGCCTGGCCTCCTCACGAAATTGGTCGTCGGATTCCGCCGCCAGCACATGGTCCATCCAGGCCTGATGCTCCGTGGTCAAAGCGCTCACCGGCAGTTCCTCCCTCCGCCTCGCACGCCAGAAGTCATAGCACGTCCGGACGGCGATACCGGACAACCAATGTTCGAACGGGGTCTGCCCCGAAAAGCTCGATAAGCTGGTGTAGGCCCGGACGAAGACGTCATGAGCGACCTCCGCCACGCGATCGGACGGCACATGCCGATTCGTGATTTTCGCGACGTGCTGCTGATACCGCGCGATCAGCTCCGCAAAAGAGTCGATCTCTCCCTGCAATACCCGCCGGATAATCTCAAGATCATCGGACACCAGAGTCTGCACTCCAATGAGGGCGAGGCACCCCGCCGCCACATGCCCAGGCATTGCATCATACCTCTCATCCGCGGACGTGACCACACCAGATCATAGGTACACACTGGTCTTGCGGTGACGTCACCCCGTGGCTTAACTGGTCTGCAGACTTTTCTCAGCATCACGGGGCGTACTCTCCGATGTGGGACTCATCCCATCGGCCTTCTGTTCCGGATCAGCCTCGTCCATTCGCTGACTGCTGAACATGCGTGCGCGATGCATCTGCCGCATCTGGTCACGAAAGGCTTTCTGTTTTTCACGCTGTTCGGGGGTCAGCACTGCATAGAGATCGCGCTCGGCTTTGATCCCCATGAAGCTCAGCTTGGCTTCGAACGATTCGCGCTCTTTGATCTTGGCTTCGATGACTGACAGCTCCGTCTTCTCATTCGCCACGAGCGCCCTGAGCTCCCGTTCCGCCACCTGGACATCCGCGTGGGCCCGGATCTGCGTGCGGTCCTGGTCAAGAGCGAGGACCTTCAGCTTGGTGACTTGGTCGTTCGTCAGGCCGAGGTCCTGCTGATGCCTCAGGAGGTTGTGAAGGACATGTGACGTCCTGCCTCCGTGACCGGACACGCCGTGCCGAGCCATGCCTAAAACATGGCCACCACCCCGGCAGGCTGCCCCTCCGTCCGCCCAAGCGAATGGAATTGTTATTCCCAACAGAACCGCTCCCGCCGCGATCCCGAAAAGGATTTTCATTCCGCTCTTCATAAGATCCTCCTCGGTGAAAAAGAGTGCCTGATGGTCCAACTCGTCAATGTTGCCAATTCATCCCTCCATCCATCAAGTCGCTTCGACAAGGAAAAAGGTTACACACAATGGCCCGGAGGAGCAGAGATCTAAAACCGGCATGGCAGATCAATGCGCCAACGTGTCGCTCCACAGAATTGAGATCATAGAAACAGGTTGTCCCCCGCAGGTCGATGTCCCAACCTCTGATTATTCTTGGAGACGTGATCGGCCGCACCGGGTTGGACTGACCCCCCCTAGATTGAGACAAGGCGAATTTGGCGGTGGCCGAGGCCGGCGCGAGTCCGTTGCAAGTGGTTGAGAGGACAGAGAGAAGAGGTGGTT
>VBOM01000369.1 GCA_005877535.1 Nitrospirota bacterium
AATTCCACACCGAATTCTTCCTTCCTCGACCAACGGACGACGGCAAGGTCCCCGCTTAGGGTTTCTCCGATGAAATCGATACGGATCCGTAAGTACAACGTGAGCATTCGGACTCGCGCAGGACTTCCTCAGCAACCGACTCCTGAGGATTCCCATGGGGGTTCTCGGACGCTGCACTCCTGCTAGGCATCCGTGAATTGACGATCCCGGTAGGCCGCTAAGGAGGAATCGAGGCGGGTTTTCAACTCCAAGCGTTTGGGTTTGCCGGTCGAGGTGTACGGAACCTCGTGCCCGAAGACAATGACCTTGGGACATTTCGAGAACGGGAGGAATCGGCGGCAATGCGCAAGCAGCTCCGCCTCCGTGGGTCGAGAGGCGCCCTCTCGCGGGACCACGTAGGCCGCGATCTCCTCTCCGTAGTAGCGGTGTTCGAATGGCACCGCCATAGCAAACTGAACAAGCGGATGACCCTTCAGCGCATCGTCGATCTCGAGCGGGGAGATATTGATGCCGCCTCGAATGATCAATTCCTTCAGGCGGCCTGAAATGAAGAAAAACGGCCGCCCCTGCTTGTCTCGCGCGTAAAAGCCTTCGTCGCCGGAACGGAACCAGCCCCATTTGAATGCTGCTTCATTGGCGTCGTCCCGCTTGAAGTATCCGGCGCAGACGGTCCCGCCACGGATGCAAATCTCTCCCCGCGACATTTCCGGCAGCGGCTGTCCCTGGTCGTTGAGAATGGTCATTGTGTTATGTCGTACCGGCACACCGATGGAGGGAAACTCATAGTCTCTGAGCCAGTGACGATGCTCATCACGCGACAGATCGTTCGGCAGGAAGCAAGAATAGCAGGTCGTTTCCGACAAGCCGTAACCATGGCGGATGGGAAAATTAAACCGATCTTCGAAGCGAATCGCCGTTTCTTTCAGCAATGGCCCTGCACCGCAGATGAATCCCTTGAAACGGTCGAGCCTGTAGGGAGAGAGATCTTCATTTGCCGCAAGAAGAAATTCGAGCAAGGTGGGAACGACGCTCACGCAGGTGACATGCTCGTCGTGCAGTCTCCGCCAGAAGGTCCCGCTTTTAAATTTCCGATTCAGGACCAGGCTCGCCTTGCAATAGAAGGGGGTGATGAGCGTGACCACGGTTCCGTTCACATGGTGGATCGGAAGCACACACATCAGGCGATCGTTCACGCCAAAGTGATGCCAGTCGGCGATCGCGTCGGCATCGGTCAGCAGATTCTCCACCGTCAGGACCACCCCCTTGGGTTGACCGGTTGTTCCGGACGTATAGACGATGAGGGCTTCGTCCTCCAACAACCCGGCATGAGACGCGTGGCCGGGGGCGAGCAGACCCTGTCTCGTCTCACCCCTCGCCCCGTGACGGTTGTTCTCCATGAAACCGTCATCGTTCAGCGCAATCACATGCCGTAAGGCGGGCAGGTCTACCTGAAGGCCATTCACTTCCTCAACGTAACTGTGCCAACAGCAGACTGCCGAGGCCTCCGAATGCTCCAGGATAAAGCGCTTCTTGTCTGTGGGCTCTTCGACGTTAATCGGGACGACCGTGATGCCCGAGCTCCAGGCGGCAAAATACAGCACCACAGTGACGTCATGGTTGAGCAGAATCGTCGCCAGACGGTCCCCGCGCCGGAGCCCGACCTGGTCATAGAGGAAGGTGACCGCCCGTTGGACCACCGTGCCGAATTCAGCGTAGCTGTAGGTGCAGTGGAGTTGTCGGTCATCGTCGTAGTAGGTCAGGAATGGTCGGTTGACCAGGCGCTGATCATAGACGCGGGATTTGAAGAAATCCGCGAACGAACTCCATGGGAGCATGGGCAAGCCATCGTCCATCTGCCGGGCTTGCGCAATATTCTCAGCGACGGCGATTAAGGGAGACATAACCCCTCGTCGTCGGCCCAGTGTAGAGCGCCCGTGGCGTGATCAGCCGGTTATGATCCTGCTGGTCGATTACGTGCGCGCACCAGCCGGTGATGCGTGAACAGACAAATACGGATGTGTAGAGCTCTCGCGGAATGCGTATCAGGAGAGAGGCCACCGCCGTATAGAAATCGAGGTTGGGCAGAGACCCTTCTCCTACTGCATCACATGATCGATGATGGTCGCAATCTCGTACCAACGGCAGCCGCCGCAGATCCGGCTCAACGATTCGGCGTGCTGTTGAATGACGGCCGAATGCGAGTCTCCTTGCTTGAGTATACGATGGCCGAAGCCCACGATCCGGTGTTTGCTTGCCAAGGCCACCCACACCCATCGCTCCGCCCTCTCGGGCTCTCAATCCCGAGAAACATCTCTGCGACGCCTCATCGGCGCCCCCACTCAAGCGATCCGCGAGCATGGGCGATGCCCTCCCGCTCCCGCTCTCTCTCTCTCTCTCTCTCCTCCCTTCACCCCCCCACGTGTCACGCGGCTCGCTCGGGCTCGCCGAAGTCCTGACGCCTCACGAACTCACGCGTCCGTTCTGGCCAACCCTTCGGACAGGGGAATGTCGAGTCCTCCTCTGATCGCGTGCAACGCCGCTTCGACGGCGATCTTTCCGTACGCCGTCATCAGGCCCGCGATGGCCTCAGCCTGTGCCACCAACTCATGTGGCAGCACAACTCGGCTGACCAAACCGATACGGAGCGCCTCCTCCGCGGACAGACTCTCGCCCGTCAGAATCATTTCCGCCGCTTTGGAAGCCCCGACGACTCGCGGCAGCCGTTGGGTGCCGCCGAAACCAGGAATGAGGCCGAGTTTGATTTC
>VBOM01000370.1 GCA_005877535.1 Nitrospirota bacterium
ACTCGTGAGGTGTTGTGACCTAACTCCGGTTGTTTGGCGAACGGTTCGACTCGAAATTCTTCCGAAGTCAATCTGATTTCGCTTCGGGCGGTAAGAAGGGCGCGATTCTGCTCCTTCAGTTCAGGTGACGGTTCGTCGGTTGTATCGATTCGATACCGGAGGTAGTCGGAAGCGAGATCGAGAAGGAAGGTTTGCCGCATGGGTTCCAATCGACTAAAGGCCGCTGACTTCAGCTCGCCGACATCCTTTGTGAGTCGATGAGCGATCTCCCGTTCATCCGAGGGCAGGGATTCACGCTTCCGTCGGATCACGTTGCTGCGGGAAGGCCGATAGGCAATGCCGGAAACCAGGCCCGGTTTCGATGCAATGAGCCGTACTGTGTCGGCAGGAACGGTCCAAAATAGAAACTCGTCGGTGAGATGCAGGGTGGGATCGGCATAATCGAGAAGCGCCAGGAGATGATAGGAGCAGTTTTCTTTGAAAAAGAAATAGTCAAAGGAGGCATTCCCAAGTTCCCATGCGTGCATCAGGAGCCGCCTTACCTGATGTTCCGTGAAATTGAGGCGATATTCCCAGATATCCCGATTTTCGATGTCGCGATACTCCTGCACCTTCAAGTAGTAGGGAATCGTCGAGAAGTACCCACGGTACCCGCCGAAAATGCCCCGGATCGGATAGGCCATTCCGGCGTCGGGAGGAACATCTGCTGCATAATTAATCGTGTAGGCCAGGATTCTGGTGCTGTCGGTTTGGCCCCGTTGATCTACCCGAAGCAGCGTATGCCCAAACATCGACGCGGGATTATTCAGGAAGGCGGAGGGAAAAATGAGCGTGATCGATTGGGCCTCAAAATCGGCGAACCATCGCTCGAACCGCTCGCAGGCCATCGGCGTAAGGCGGGTCTCGTCGAAACGCAATCGATTCCGTAGCCACTCATACCGCGCGATGAACGCACATTGAGCCGGTTGCTTCGAGCGCCCAACGAGCTCATCGGAAAAGAACTGCTTTAGCGTCGCGTCGAGTTCTGCCTGTGGATCGGTTTTCCCATTGGGCGACATGAAAAACCCGGGGTCGTCTTGCTCGCTGGTGTAGCCGCCAAACAGATCCTTTCGGTAATGGAGCAGGAGATGCCATTCTCGCTCGCTGGCAAGCTTGGTCTGCAGACCCTTGTTGATCAGTTCGACAAGGTAGGAATTCTCGGGAGGCTCACCAGCATCAACCGACGAGGTTGGAGCGAGAAGCAGCATGAAAAGAAGTAGGACGATGTACAAGCGGCAGGTCAGAAAGACACGGGGCTTCGACTTCACCGTCGAAGCCCCGTGCTGGTTGTTAGCGAGTCGAAACCTTGGCAAGGACTGGATGCATGGCAATTGCGTCGTTGATCGCTTTGACCATCGCTACTGGAGAGGCTTCACCTGTCTTGACCAAGGAGGTATACCGCTCCTGAGGCATGGCAAAGAACGCCGCCTGGTGCTCGACCGGCACACCCATCAAGGTGGCAAGCGATGCGAGATGCTCGCCCTGGCCCTGCGCCATTTCCTGAGACAGGTTCTCAAAGTTGAGCTGAGCAAACATCGTCGTCTTCTGCTCGGCCATTACCTTCCCATCGTTCGTGCAGCCCGAAGTCCCCGTGCTGATCCCGAACGTCTGGCTGCCGAATGTCCCGTTGGTCGTGGCCATCAACACCTGCGGCCCGATGTTCTTCTGGTGCGAATAATCGCTCCAGGCGAGCTTGCCCAGCCCGCAGCCCGGCCCGGTGTCTGGATTGGCCGCCATTGCAAGGCCTGCCTGCGTGCCAAACAGCACCGCGACAGACAATAAGAGCACTTTCTTCAACATAAGTCCTCCTCCTTTAGAATTGGTTTGGCACCACTGCTACTATACGAAACAGCGAGATGAAGTATAACCCAAGTCATCACGATTGTTTACAAAAATATTATGTAGCCTCCAGGATATTTGTGGAATGGCGCGCGCGAATGTACTGTTTCGCGTTTGGCGAAAATCGGATGTCCTGCCATGGCCTCATTCACCGCTTTGATGAGAGCGCTCGGCGAGTACTCTCCATGGCCAATGAACTCACGATAGCGTTCCTGTACCAACGAAAAGAACAGCGCTGGTGGTCTGTCGACACGCCGAGTAGTATCGCCAACGCAGTCGGATGTTCTCCTTGACCTCGTGCCATATCCCCCACAAGATTCTCGAATGTGGCTGGGACAAAGAACTCGGTGTCATGTTCCGCCCAGACCTTTCCATCATTTGTGCAGCCAGATGTCCAGAAATTATCCCCGCCTGCTATACCACCATGTGGGCCTCGGCCTTATCAGGCAATGAAATGAGACTCGATTTTACTTCTGTGCCGCTGAGATGCAGAAGACCAAGTCCGCGTGGAAGCTTGAATCGCTTCGGTCCCGCTGATCCTGGATTGAAGAGCAGCGTGTCGCCTAGCCATTCCTTCTTCGGCTGGTGCGTGTGGCCGAAAACGCAGATGTCTGGTCGTTCGCGATCCAAAAATGCTCCTCCGCCCTTTGTGAGCTTCCCACCTTCATACAGAATATGACGGATGGCGATGCGGCAGCCTGCCAGTTCGATCACGGTCTCGGACGGAAATCCACTCTGTTCCTCATCATCGACGTTGCCGGAGACGGCGGTGACCGGAGCGATCTGTTCCAGTTGTTCGACCACAGATTGATCGCCAATATCCCCGGCGTGGAGAATGTGATCGACGCCTTTAAAATGTCGTCGAATTGCCGGATCGAATAGGCCGTGGGTGTCGGCAATCACTCCGATCTGAATGGCTCTGCGCTGGTTCATGGGACGGCGACCGACTGAGGTCCGAGTGAACCCTGCACCTGTTTCCAGTCGAACGTAAATGGCTCCGGCGATTTCTTCGGCAAGGCGGCAAGCTCTGCTTTCAATCGTTCGGCCCGGGCGGTGCTCATCGGATGCGTAGAGAGCCATTCCATCCGACCTTGGTCTTTCTCCGAGAGCCGTTCGAAAAACCGGATCATGCCGGAGGGGTCGATCTTCGCCCGCTGGAGCAATTGCAATCCCGTCAGATCGGCTTCGGTCTCCTGCTCGCGGCCGAACTTGAGAGTGAGCAGTTCGACCCCGAGCTGTTTCATCATCCCGACGAGGCCCTGTTGATCGCCGAGCACAATGGATACCACCGTGAGCAGACCAAGACTTTTCAGGATCCGTTCAAGTCCATGCCG
>VBOM01000371.1 GCA_005877535.1 Nitrospirota bacterium
TGCTGGGAGTCTTGGCCCCGCGCGTCGTAGTGGAGTTTGAGCAGAGGCGAGCCGCGCAGGCCGTGTCGTCTGAACAGTCCTCGCACCTGCTCTGCATTGTCCAGGAAGCGGTGAGTAATTGTATCCGGCACGGCCGCGCGCAAGAGGGCAGGGTTTCGCCCAAGATGCTGAAGCAGGGTGTCCGCCTGAGCATTCGCGACAACGGCAGTGGATTTACTCACGACGTCTTCAAGTGGACTGGGCATGGATTGACCCATATGGTCGCCCGTGCGAAGAAGATCGGAGGACGGTTTACCCTCCTGTCAAAGGTGAATGAGGGAACATGCATCGTACTCGACTTGCCGAACGAGGCTTCCTATGCCCGTCGCTAGGAGGCCGATTCGCCTGCTCTTGGTCGACGATCACGAAATGGTCCGTGTCGGCCTGCGAACCGTCTCACACAACAACCAGGGCATTACAGTCGTCGGCGAGGCAGGATCCAAAGCTGGCGCGGTGCAGGCGGTCAAGCGACTCAAACCGGACATCGTCCTGATGGATGTCCGACTCCCGGATGGTTCCGGTGTTGAAGTCTCTCGTGATATTCTCGCCGAGCATCCCACGACACGATCATCTTTCTCACATCCTATGTGGATGATGATTCCGTCCTGGCGGCCGTGCTGGCAGGCGCACATGGCTATGTCCTCAAGAATATCGACTCTGACCTGCTGATTCGATCAATTCGTGCCGTTTCCAACGGTCAATCGATTCTCAATCCGGCCCTCACCCAACGGGCGCTGGATTGGATTAAAGCCGGGACGGTGCGAGTACAATCCCTCTCCCCTCAGGAAGAGCGCGTCCTGGCGTTGGTGGCGGAAGGTTTGACCAACAAGGAAATTGCGATCACGATGCAACTCAGCGATAAGACGGTCAAGAATTATCTCGCCAACATGTTCCAAAAACTGCATATCTCACGACGAGCCCAAGCCGCCACCTTCTTCGTCAAGCGTCAGGCCTGACGGCACACCAGCGCACAGACCGTGAAGCCTTTCAGGTTGCACGATTCTAGTTTCATGGTTGAGGTTTCACGTATCAAGTTTTCGGAGCCGTTTCCGGTCAACCTGAAACATCAAACTTGTAACGAGGGACCGAAAACTCCTAGCCCGAAACCGAGAGAGAGGAACGACGCAACACGAACGACATATGCAGCAGCCCGCTAGATCTGCCCGCTCCCAAACAACTTTGATGAACAGCTCTACGCACGCCTTCGCGTCGTTGTCGCTGTGGAATCAGCATTGAAAATGACGAATTGTTTATTTACCCGCTCCCAGGGAAGATGGTAC
This sequence comes from Nitrospirota bacterium, assembly GCA_005877535.1. GTDB lineage: Bacteria > Nitrospirota > Nitrospiria > Nitrospirales > Nitrospiraceae > Palsa-1315. The sequence continues at coordinate 1,320 of VBOM01000371.1, forward strand.
AGTTCGCACCTAATCTCTAGAAGACACAGCGCACGGGTACAGAGGTCCGTAGTCATTCACGGAAGCCGAAGTACAAGATGCCATCTATTCTTGTCGTCGATGACGAAGACCAAATCCGCCAATTGATTCGCGAAACACTGGAGCAAGCAGGCTATCACGTCACGGAAGCGCAAGACGGGACGGAGGCCCTCCAGCAGTATCGGGTAACCCCTGCCGACCTGGTCATTCTGGACATTCTTATGCCCAATGAGGACGGCCTGGAGACCACTGCTACGTTGCGACGTGAATTTCCGAACGTGAAAGTCATCGCGATCACCGGCGGCAGTGACATGATTGGCATTCTTAATTTTCTCGACGTCGCCAAAATGTTGGGTGCCCACTGTGCGCTTCAGAAGCC
>VBOM01000372.1 GCA_005877535.1 Nitrospirota bacterium
GGACTCCGGATCGCTTGTTCGCCTACGCAGAACAAGCGTCCGGTCGGGGAATAGAAGTTATTATTGCCGGTGCCGGCGGGGCGGCCCATCTTGCCGGCATGCTGGCTGCGAAGACGCATCTGCCGGTCATTGGGGTCCCGATGCCAACGGAGAATCTTCACGGACTTGATTCGCTCCTCTCCATCGTGCAAATGCCAAGAGGAATTCCCGTCGCCACGGTGGCTATAGGAGGGGCGGAGAATGCCGGTTTGCTTGCGGCGCAAATCCTGGCAGGCCGGTATCCAGCGATTGCCGCTCGCGTGAAATTATTTCGTCAGACACAGACGGACAACGTGCTCCAGTCTCCTGAAGCGAAGGGCCCTGTGACCGGAACACAAGGTCCCGGACGTCCGAGTCGCCGGTCGTGAAGGCCCTGGTCCTCACGACCGGATCTGTCCTAGGCGTCCTGGGTGGCGGACAATTAGGCTCTATGTTCACCATGGCGGCATGCCGTCTCGGGTATCATGTCGCCGTCTGGGATCCAGATCCAGAGGCACCGGCTCACCGTGTTGCCACGCACAGCTTTCCGGTTCCGTTCACCGACCAACACATTCTTGCTCGTTTTGCCGAGCTGGTCAGCGTCGTGACCTATGAATGGGAAAATATCCCGGCGGAGCTCTGTCGAGCGTTGGAGCAGCGGAAGCCGGTTCGTCCGTCGAGTGCCGTCCTGAGCGTGATTCAGGATCGCCTTGAACAAAAGGGGTTCTTGGCCTCCAACGGATTTCCTGTTCCCCCATTCGCCGGCCTGACCGATCCAGATCAATTGTCGACGAGCATCCGACAGGTCGGGTACCCCGCCCTCTGTAAGACGGCAACGGCCGGTTATGACGGCAAGGGGCAGTGGAGAATCCCCCGAGAGTCCGATGTTCGGGAGGTGGAACGAGCAATATTGGAATCCGCTCGTCCTGGCATGCGATGGATCGTGGAGTCCTTAGTGCCGTTTGAACGGGAACTCTCGATCCTGGTGGTCCGTGGAGCTGACGGGCAGAGTTGCACCTACCCCTTGGCTGAGAATGAACATGACGAGGGGATTCTTCGAACCACCATGGTGCCAGCCCAGGGATCTTCAGTTGTGGCAGAGCAAGCAGCCGTTCTTGCGCGTCAAGTAGTGGATCGTCTGGAAGGGGTCGGAGTATTTTGTCTCGAATTGTTTCAGCTGCCCGGCGGGGAACTGCTTATTAACGAGATTGCTCCGCGGCCCCATAACTCAGGCCATTACACGCTCGATGCCTGTAGCGTGTCCCAGTTTGAGCAACAGGTTCGTACCACCAGTGGTATGCCGCTTGGTGAAGTGCGGCTGCTGAGCCCAGCTGTCATGGTGAATCTCATTGGGGATGATGCTGCGATCCTTATGAAGGGCGAAGGCTGTCGAACCCTGCTGAATATTCCTGGTGCGGTACTCCATCTCTACGGCAAGCCTGCGATTCGTCCTCGTCGCAAGATGGGACATGTCACGTTCCTTGGGGAAACGCTCAGTCTCGCTCTCGGTCATGCCAAGCAATTTCGTGACGGCCTGGCAAACGGTCCCATCCTGTCTGCCTGGGAGCCTGTCCGACATTGACCGTTCTGCTGCGGCGAACGATCCTCGATCATCTGTATCGTTCTCGACTCTGAAAAATCCTCAACGTATTTCAGCCAATACGCCTCCGGTTTTTCATGGCCTGCGGCCTCGCATCTGGCCGCACCCCCTTTGCCTCGTCACGACCGGCAATGTCGAATTAGGCTCCTAGCCTTCTTCATTCATCTGTATCGTTCCTATCCAGCATCAACTGACAGGATGGCGTGAACAGGATCGACCGTTTTCTCCAACGCGCTACCCAGGCAAACCCAACCTGTGAGACGTTTTGTGGCCATACCGCGGCGTTCTATTTTGTGACGTGCTGTAGGGAGATGGATCAAACGGTTCAGATCCTCAGGGTATAGTCACTGGAAAAATATGGTTCCGTCCTGTTTGGGTATCGGTACAGGACTTGCTCCCCTCCTAGCGGGCTGCGGGAAAACCATTTCGGCACAGCAGAACTTCGATAGCCGACACGTCCGGGACAAGAGGAGAACACTCCCCCAGCAAGGCCGCAGCGAGTGAAGGGTCGAGGCGTACCCTCTGGGGCGCACGGTGCGACGAATAAGGAGCACCAAGTCTGTGTGCGCCGCCGAGTGGTGAGGCGGCCGGGTCCCCGTTGAGGGTCTGAACGATATGAGATCGCTGCTGGTTGGCTTGTTCAGCCTCCTGCTAGTTTTAGGTCGCCCAAACAGGAGATCATACAAATGAGCAGTCTTGCCGTACCCTCTGAAAATCATGTCGAGTCGTCTTCTGAGGATTCGTGTCACGACAGCACGATTTCGCGTCCACGATATGTTGTGCTTCAGTCGCTGGTCGGCGTCATGTCGGCCTACCAGTTATTATCTGGAGCGGAGCTGATCGCAAGCCGCCCAACGATCGGGGTGCTCATCATTGGGTTGGTAGGGATGGTCCTCTGCCTGTGGTATGTGCCGACCTCGATCCTACAGGCCGCGTGGTTCAGCGGGACCGTGATCGGGATCGATACGGTTCTCGTGACTGCAACCATCTATCTTTCTGGTAATGCCCGGTCGGAACTTTATCTGTCGTACGACGTTCTACGGGCTCGCACTGCAATCGATCGGGACCGAACGGCAACAAAAAATACTATTGCAGGAGAGTATCGAGGTTCTGAAAGAGACTGAACGGGCCTTACAATCGTCGCGCGATCAGTTGGAGGTTCGCATCAAGGGTCTCAAAGGCGATCTCTCACGGGCAAATGAGCATGTCCGGCAGGAGAAAAAGGAACGAGAAGGCATCGAGCAGCAATTGCATGATGCGCTGAAGATGGAAGCAGTCGGCCGGATTGCCGGAGGGATTGCCAACGAACTTAGCCATCTCGTTTCTATGATCGGGAGGCAGACGGGTGTGGTCCTATCGCGCCTCAAGCCGGACGACCCACTCTATGGGCCGGTCGATGACATATTTCGAAGCGGGGGGCAGGCCGCAGCCGTGACCGCTCAATTGGCTGGGTTAGGCTTCCACGACGGTCAGGTCCGACAGGTGCTATCGGTCAAGGCAGTGCTGGAGGAGATTCGTGGAGTGATGAGAGGCCTGCTGCCTGCTTCCATCGATCTCAGCATGATCATTGAAGATGCGCCGATGGATGTCGAGGTCGATCGTGAGGGACTCGAACAAGTCCTGCTTCATCTTGCGGTGAATGCGCGGGATGCCATGCCAAATGGCGGTCGGCTCCTGATTGAAGCCAAGCAGGCGTTCCCTGGGCATGAGGGTGGGTCGGTGAATGGAAGGGGAGGGATTCTACCCAAGGTGCTGATTCAAGTGACCGATAGCGGAAACGGGATGAGCCTGGAGACCCAGTCACACATGTTCGAACCCTTCTTTTCCACAAAGGAAATGAATGTGGGACTCGGACTCACCGCGGTCTATGGCATTGTGAAACAAAGTGCAGGCCAGGTCGATGTTGTCAGCCGGCCTGGCGAAGGCACTGTGGTGCGGGTGGCGCTTCCCCTTGTACGGCAGGGCCGGCCGTCTGCTCCATCAATCCTGGCACACGTCGCAGCCAAAGGCCAGGAAACGGTTCTGCTGGTAGAACCGAATGAAATCGACCGTAAGCTCGCGCTTTCCACGTTGTTACGACATCGCTATCACGTCTTAGAGGCGAGCTCGTCCGTTGAAGCGTTGCTGCTCACGCAGCGACATTCCGGGGCTGTCCATGTGGCCGTGAGCGATCTCATGATGCCGGAGATCAGTGGGCGTGACTTAGCCACACGATTGTTGAAGCATCACCCGATGATGAAGCCGCTCTTTGTCTCTGGGTATGACGACGAGACGATGGTGTCTCATCGCCTCAATCCGCGGTATCTTTTGAGGCGTCCCTATCGACAAACTGGGCTGGTGGAAAAAGTGCGTGAGCTGCTGGATACGTGAAGATCGGATAGTTGCTCTGGTTTGCTTGGTCCCTCTCGTTTATTTGGTTGAACCAGACTCACCGGATAGACCAGTGAAACCAGACAAGCCAGACACGAAGAGGATGGACTCTTTCAACCTCCTGCTAGTCTTCCCATCGGCCTCTGCGGCTTGGTGCAAAGAAGGGCACGTCCGGGCGTTTGAACAGACCAATCAGTACCATCCCAGCAAGAAACCCGCCGATATGGGCGAAGAATGCGACGCCTCCACCAGTACTGCCGATGCTCATCCCCCCGCTCAACAGTTGCATCACGAACCACATGCCGAGGACGACACCCGCTGCCACCCTCGTTGCCCCCAGGCCTGGCATTACAACCAGCACGCGGGCTCGTGGAAACAACAGCACATAGGCGCCTAAGACACCGGAAATGGCTCCGCTGGCTCCGACCATGGGAACAGACGAGGACGGATCGGTCACGGCGTGACTCAAAGCTGCCAGAATTCCGCATGTGAGGTAGAATACGACGTATTTCGAATGCCCCATGACGTCTTCGATGTTGTTTCCGAAGACCCAGAGATACAGCATATTCCCAATGAGGTGCATCCAGCCGCCGTGGAGGAACATGCTCGTGATCAACGTGGCGTAGGGGGGAATGGCCACGCCCATCTCAGGAAGGTCGGCCTCTCCGAACACGAGGGCCGGGATTGCCCCGTACTGAAAGACGAACGTTTCTCCTGAGCCGGCGGGAAGGCTTGCCTGGTAGAAAAAGACGAGGACGCAGGCTGCGATCCAAGCGATCGTAACGAACGGTGTCCGCTCGGTGGGGTTGTCGTCATGCAGAGGGATCATGGTGCCCTCATTGGGGGGGAGAGCGGCGACGGTCGATGACCGACCGAGGCAGTGCCGGGTTATCCGGCAAGGAACCATCAGGTCCAAGGGGGACTGAAAACCCCGCGGCGTGCGTGTGGCCTCCTCCGCCGAAAGAGGAGGCGATGGCTCCCACGTCGGCCCCATCCTCACGCGAGCGCATGCTGTAATAGCGGCGACCGTCGCGGTCGTGCCAAATTACGCAAAACGGATGCTCCACGGAGAGGCGTTCGCCGATCTGACTAGTCAGGACCGCGCTTTGGAGCGACGGAACGACAGCTCCGTGAAAGTCGACTAACATCGCTTGCGCGGCAAGTTTGCTCACGAGCTCGCTTTCATAGCGCAGGATGGCGCGGCCTTCCTGTTCCAACTCCTTCTGCTTGAAGTGATTCCAGAGGTGATAATCGAATGGATATGAAGCAATGGCCGCATTAACTTCTCGACTGTAGGGGAGCGTCCAAGTCCAGAGGTCTTTGTCTTGGATATAGTCGAGGAGCCACGGCGTCGGCTGATCGTGTGCCCATTCCCAGGCCAGGACCGCTCCGGACTTCTTCAGGTCGAAGTAGGCATAGGGAAGGCCGGCGAGGTCTTTCTCTGCGGTGATGTGATGATCGAGCACGAGGAGCGCCTGCGTCTGAGCGGCCATGGTTTCCAGCGTTTCGCGAGCATAGCTGAAATCCACGATGACGACTCGTTGATCTTGTAGTCCAGCGGGAGGAGGATTCCCGTGTTTAACGGGAATGAACCGAGCCGCTGGAAATTGATTCCAGATCGCCCAAGCGGCTCCGAACCCATCGGCACATTCCGCGTGATAAAGCACGACGGTGGGGGGCTCAGAGAATGGGTGCTGTGTGCGGGAGCGAGCCATCGTCGAGAGGTCCTCGCAATTCGAAGGTGCCCTCGGATAACAGATCGCCAAACGTTTCATGAAGGCCGGCCACCTGTTCCAGGGATATGGGGGTTTTCAGTCGCATGGCCAAGAGCCGGCCCACATATCGAATCGAATGGAATCGGCGGTAAAACCGTCTGATCTCATCGATTGCGTCGTCCACGGACGTGGTGATTGAGAACAGGCTGAGATCCTCAGGGTTGATCAGTTGACGGGCCAAGAGTTGGCGTGTGACGAAGGAGTACCAGTCGTCCCAATAGTCGCAACCGGGAGCCTGGAGACACACGATCGGCTGGGGATCGCTCTTGCCTGTTTGGGCGAGGGTTAAGATTTCAAAACCTTCATCATGTGTCCCGAAGCCGCCTGGGAACAATGCAATCGCGTTGGCCTCTTTTTGAAAGATTAATTTACGGGTAAAGAAGTATTTGAACGTGACGAGCTTGGGGTCATCTGCGATCGTGGCATTGGGGCCTTGTTCGAACGGTAGCATGATATTAACCCCGAAGCTGTTCTCTCGGCCTGCGCCCTCCTGGCACGCGCGCATGATCCCGTCGGCGCCTCCGGTAATGACCATGAACCCTTCCTCGACGATCCGACGAGAAAACTGGAACGCCAGCTGGTAGTTCGGATCATCCGAGGAGGTACGGGCCGAACCGAAGATGCTGATCTTGCGCCGATCGCGATAGTTATGAAACACGCGGAACGCGTGGCGCAGTTCTTTTACGGCGCGGTTGACGATCTTAAGGTCCAGGATGTCTAGATGAGAATCGTGGAGCCGGAGTGTTCCGGCCAGGAGTTCCTTCATGATCGCGGCTTGCAAGTCGTCTTCCGGACTGTCAAGCAAGATGCGAATTTGGCTGAGGAGCTCCTCGTTCGAGGGGAGGGGACGGGAACGGGTCTGGGAATTTTTCATCGGGTTATCCATGTGAGGTTCTGGTTTACTCTACGGAGAGAAAAATTTTATCAGCTGATTGCCTGTTGATCAAAAGAACGGAGCATAGGTGTGAGGTTAGGAACGATTGGGTGAGGGAGGCATTGTTTGAAGTGCCCAAGCCCTGATACGCGTGAGATCGGTTGACGAGAGGTCAGTGAACTGAATATCAACATGCCAGGTATGGACCACGCTTGATGGCTCACCAGACTCTGCCCCCGAAACTCCGCTGGTCAGGACCGTTCCATGAATGGTTAAGGGAGTGTTTTGACCAGGAATTGAAAACGCCAGTACGACGTTCGTTCCTGTCAGGATCTTCACAGTTGATTCGACCAACGCTCCGACATGGCTCAGTTGGGTAATCATGGCATCATAATTGAGCCCCTGCGCAGAAGCTCGACCGACCACACTCACGACGACAGGGATCTTCGTGCTACGTCGGGGCGGTGTGAGCATCAGGTCTTGTGCACTGAGCACCCCAACTGGTTGGTTTTGTTTGGTGACAATCAAGAGAGAGGCACCGGTCGCCATCATGATTGTCGAGGCCTCTGCCAAGGCCTCATCGTACTCGATGAACTGCACCGGGCGTGTCATGATCGTTCGGACTTCGATGTCGTGAGGCTCAAGCCCTTGAGCGACGACTTTCCTCACAATGTCGGTGGGCGTCATGAGGCCGAACCGCGTGTCGGTATCCTTGACGAGCAGGCAGGGCACCTGTTCCCGTTCGAGCAGCAATGCCGCCTCACTGACGGAGACGTCCCCTGGAACCTGCACAACTCCTGGTCTCATCATATGCGCAACCATAGTGGATATGAGATGTATCGTCTTGAGGGGCTTGTCATCGTCGGTCGGCATGGGCTCGGGACTTCCCCCGATTCGCGTCTGCACGATTCGTGAGGGTCCGCCTCCGGCGACGTAAGCCAAGTATAGCAGACGGGGCCCCCTGGTCCGTGACAGGGGCTTCCCTTGTCAAACAAGGGGTTCGGCGAATAGACTATGCCAATTGTTAGAGCAGCACAAGGGGTGATCGATGGTTGATTCCGATTTTGTTCAACAGGACTTTCAACGTCGCCTCAGGGAAATCCCTCCACAGGGGATGGGTCTGTCAGTCGACGTTTATTCTCCCGATCTGTTCGAGCTGGTGAACAAGCTCCAGGAGCAAGGACTCCAGCCGGGCTATCTCGAAGTCTTTAAAGCGTCGACGACCGCACTGACAACGGTTCGACAGGCTGTGCCGGAGATGTCGCTGGCGTACCACGGGGAAGGCCTTTGGATCACTCAACCGGACGTTCAAGAGACTCCGTTTTTTCAGCAGGACGTCGGCGAGATGGTCACGCAACTCAACAGCATACAAAGTCTCTGGCTGAATCATGAATGTGCGATGAAGCAGATGGCGGGCTACTCGTTTGGCACCTATGTTCCTCCATTATATACGCGTCTGAGCGCCGAG
>VBOM01000373.1 GCA_005877535.1 Nitrospirota bacterium
GAACTTTTACAACCAGGGTGGGATCAAGAATCCGCATATGGATCCACTGGTGATTCCACTCGAGTTGACGGACGAAGAGAAGCGCGATCTTGTGGCGTTTCTTCACACCCTGAATGGCGATGGCACAGGATCGCAGCATGTCACAGCGCCGAAATCCTTCCCGAAATAGAACAGGCACGGCGCAGGTGCTGCCCGTGACGGCATCAACAGTTCCGTGTTGATGCCGTGCCCCTCTCTGAATAAGGTGCGAGACAAAGCCAGGACCGGTCCTGATTATGACGGTTGGGACCGGTCCCGGCAGCGCTCGACCATATCTACCAAGACTAGAGAACGTGGACCGGATGTTGCGGTTTACTTTTCGGCCATGCGGCCAGGAAGACGATGGCACAGACTTCGTTCAGGAAATGTTCCTGAAATGCCTTCCAGGAACTGAAAAGGGGCCAAGTTGAACTGACCCCCTCAAATGTTACGAGAAGAAATCCCGACCCCTTCCGACAATTCTATTCTGGCAGGACCGAATCGTTACGTAGGCCGGCTACCGGTATTATCCGGTATTATTCAGTTACTTTCACCAACCATCCGTCGCTGACTTCGCATTGATTGAACCCTCTAGCATCAATGTTAATTTTCGCGTAAGCCCCTTTTAGTGTGTTAGGGAGATTGCCGGTTACCTTAAACCCTTCTCCTTTAGGTGTCACTGTGAGAGGGATGGACTGGCCTTTTATAGTAACCTTGATACTGTTCGGATAGGCCATGCTGGAGGCAACAAATGAAAATTCCGATTGTGGAGCCACTTCTGAATTATTACCTGGTGTGAAATCAGAAAAATTCAGTTGTTTACAAGCTCCTGTACCAGGGCCACTACTACCGGCCTCACCATAAGCCCAGACGTTGGCAGGAATAATCAATACAATAGCTACCCACAAAATATTTCGCAATTTCATCGTTACGCCTCTTGTGTTGTTATTGGTGAGTTGACCGGTTTTTTGCTGCCTGATGAACAGAGTGCATTGTCAGCTATTTTTTGCTAAAAAACAACCCCCACCGATTGATATAGGAGATCAGCGGCATGGGGGAGGTCAAATTCATGGTCACGCTGATTGAGGAAGATGGATTCTCGTTTCCGATGCCTGCCCCAAGCCGGTGATTCTTTGCAACATTCTCACCACTGAGGGCCAAGCGCCATCCGTCAAGAAGGCACCCAGGTCTTTTCATCGGCTTACTCCTACATGAGCATCTTGACAAGAACCGGGGAAAGAGCTAATCACAAGCGCTTATTTGGAGCTATTCCAGCGCCTTCGAGCCGCTCACTGGAAAGCAAAGTCCTATCACCAGGAAGAGGACGGTCATGCGAAAAACATTCGAGCAACTCTTTGAACAATTGAGCGATCATGCGCGAGATGTTTCTTTTCAGGTGCAGTTTTGGGATGGAGTAAACCGGTCCTTCGGCACCGATAAGCCGCAGTTCATTCTCACCTTTGCGACGAAGCGAGCGGCTGAGCATGTGATCGAAAGCGGATCCTTGGGCTTCGGCGAAGAGTACATGGCAGGAAATATTCAGGTAGAGGGAGATTTCAAACAACTCCTTCGCTTCGGGTCAGACGCCGCGTTCCTCAATTTACCGCTCGGGTTGAAAACGAAACTCGCAATTCGGCACCTGCGCCAGACATCGCTCAACACGCTCTCGCGTTCTCCAAAACATGTCGCCCACCATTACGATCGCGGGAATGACTTCTACAAACTGTGGCTTGACGAGAGCATGGCGTACTCCTGTGCCTACTTCCGTAACGAGAACGACACGCTCGAGCAAGCACAGCAACAGAAGTACGAACACATCTGCCGGAAACTTCAGTTGAAGGCCGGAGAAACACTTGTCGACATCGGCTGCGGTTGGGGCGGGATGCTGATCTATGCAGCCAAACACTACGGAGTGCGCGGCGTCGGCTGTTCACTTTCGAAACAGCAAGTTGAGTATGCAACCGAGCTGGTAAAGCATGAGGATCTGTCGGAGAAGATTTCGATCGTCTTCGAAGATTATCGGAATATTCAGGGCGAGTTCGACAAATTCGTTTCCATTGGCATGTTTGAACATGTAGGGAAGCAATTCATTCCAACCTTTATGGAGAAGGCACGATCGATCTTGAAGCGCGACGGCATAGGGCTGCTCCACACCATCGGACAAGAGCGGCCAATACCAGGCGATCCCTGGACATTGAAATACATCTTCCCCGGTGGATACATCCCAGTGCTCGACGAAATTGTACGGACCATGGGCGAAGCCAGGCTCGTTCCAACGGACATCGAAAATCTTCGCCTGCACTACGCAAGAACGCTTGAAGAGTGGAGCGCACGATTCGAGGTCCATGCCAAAACGGTCGAGGCGATGTACGATGCATCTTTCGTTCGCATGTGGCGAATGTTCCTCAACGGAAGCGCCGCCAATTTTCGCTATGGGGACATACGGCTCTATCACGTCCTGTTTACGAACGGATTGAACAACGCCATCCCCCTCACGCGCGAGCACATGTATCGTTAGACCACTAGCGATCCGTGAGACGTGAATCGTTAAACGTGAAAGGTTTCGGAGGAAGAGCACTCGGCAGTCCTACATTGCACGTTTCACCTTTCACGTCTAACGTTTCACGGTTCCTGGGAACGGCTTTTTCAGCATCCTGCTAATTCGGGAACGCGGGACAATCGCAAGAATCATGATAACAATCGCCTCAAGCTTGCAAGCCGTCAAAGCCCGCATTGCCAGAGTTGCTCAATCCGTGGACCGACAACCGGACGAGATCACACTGTTGATAGCGAGTAAAACTCACCCTGCCGAGCGAGTGCGGGAAGCCTGGCTCGCCGGACAAACTATTTTTGGCGAGAACTATCTGCAGGAAGCGTTGGCAAAAATGCCGGCCCTTGCCGATTTGCCGATTGAATGGCATTTCATCGGTCCGATCCAAAGCAATAAGACGAAACGCATAGCGGAGAATTTTGTCTGGGTTCACAGTGTGGACAGAGTAAAAATTGCCGACCGCTTGGCGAAAGACCGGCCCAAATCACTGCCGCCGTTGCAAATCTGTTTACAGGTAAATGTGAGCGGGGAAGCGAGTAAAAGCGGTGTGGCGCCTGAAGAAGTGGCGAATCTGGCTGCTCATGTCGTTCGCCTGCC
>VBOM01000374.1 GCA_005877535.1 Nitrospirota bacterium
TGGAATCGTCCGACTCAGAAACGTACCCTTCACCTCCGTCGCCTGTTCTTCGCCCTTCAACTTGACCACCAGCACCTGCCCCTGCTTGCCGCTATATTGCCCGTCGAGGCCATTCGGCGCAGGAGGCGTATTGGAAAACAACTCGACGGGAAAGACACTGGACAGCAACACGACGGCCGTGATCAGCGTTCGGTCCAGCCGTGAGATCCGCACATGCGTCTGTCTGAGAGCCAGCATCTTCATCGGTAGAACCGTAGCCCCGCGACCTGCGATAGCAATTCATCCACACGCCGATTCACGGCACTGAAGGGGTCCATACAGAGAATCGTTTCTTCCCAATAGCCATTGAGTTTCAGATAGGTCCAGTCGACCGTATAGGACCGATTCTTCGCGCGGGCAAACCGGATGAAATCGCCGCGCACCTTCGCTCTCGTGGTTTGCGGCGGAGTCGACATGGCCCGTTGCACCGCTTCCTCCTCCACCACCCGCTCGATCAGCCCCCGGGACTCCATAAGATAGTACAACCCGCGCGTCCGTTTGACGTCATGGAATTGAAGATCGAGCAGGAACACCCGTGGGTCGTCCCAGCCACAGCCCTTCTTGTCGATATAGGACTGGATTAGATGACGCTTGGTCACCCAATCGATTTCGCGCACGAGCTGCATCGGGTCCTCCTCGAGCTTATCCAGCACCATGGCCCATCGGTGCCACACATCCTCGAGGGTCGGATCGTGCTCCTGTTCCGCCAAATAGTCCTGCGCTCGATCCAGATAGACTCGCTGAACTTCGACCGCCGTCATCTGACGACCATCGTCCAGCTTAATCTTGCGCTTCAAGGTGGGATCGCGCGAAACCTCCCGAATGGCTTTGACGGGGTCCTCGAACTCCATCCCTTGAACTACGTACCCTTCCTCGATCATGGACAGCACCAACGTCGCCGTGCCGACCTTCAAATAGGTCACGAACTCCGACATATTGGAATCCCCGACGATGATATGGAGGCGCCGGTAGCGTTCCGCATCGGAATGCGGTTCGTCTCTGGTATTGATGATGCTGCGCGAGGAGGTCGTCGAGGAGGAAGTCTTCTCGTGAATGTGTTGCGCGCGCTGCGAGATGAAGTACTGCGGTTTGCCCGATACCTTCAGAACCTTCCCCGCTCCGCTATAGACCTGCCGCGTGACGAAGAAGGGAATGAGTTGCTCTGTGACTTTCCAAAAATCGACGTCGCGGCGCATGAGGAAGTTTTCGTGGCACCCGTAGGTATTGCCAAGCGAGTCCGTATTATTCTTGAAAATGTAGATTTCCCCGGAGAGACCTTCTTCTCGCAATCGTTCTTCAGCCGCCGGCAGGCAGGCTTCAAGCAGTCGCTCACCGGCCTTATCGTGGATGACGAGATCGAGAATGTTGTCACATTCGGGGGTGGAATATTCAGGATGGCAGCCGGTGTCCTGATAAAACCGAGCGCCGTTTACCAGGAAAGCGTTGGAGGGCCAGCTGTTTGGAATGAGTCCTTCAAAAATATACCCAAGCACCTTCTCCATCGGCAGATAGACCCGTCCGTTCGGAGAAAAAATGAGACCGTACTCATTCTCCAAACCGAAGATCCGTCGTCTCAGGGGAGTGGGCTGCAACATGCGTGTACGAACAGAATACCAGCCGGGCCCGGCTTCTTCAACAGAAGGGCACGATCCGTCGATGAAGAGAAACCAGCCGACTGCGGAAAAACTACTGTGGCACGATGAAATTCGAGAGTCACACATGTGTCACAACAGGAGAACACTTCAGCAGGAGGCTCAAAAAGACCGTCAGCAAGGCGGCAGGCGAGTTGAAACCGCAGGCGTACCTCTTCTCACCCACCCACCCCAAGCTGCCAAGACAGCTTGTTTTCCACTGGGGTACGTTGAGGATTTCGATGAGCCGAGAACGAAGCATGGGAAAAGGCGCGTCCCTGGGCAAAGAGGCTGCCTTGACAGACTCAGGGTGGGCGGGTGAAATATCCGCCAGGGTTGGGCGGGTGAAAAAGGCGACTTTTTCAGCAGCTTGCTAAGGAGAGAGGAGCTGTTTGGTATCGGCGAGCGAAAGTCGACGGAACTTTCTGCCGTCGCGGGTACGGTCCAGGACCGCCACTTCTAGGCTCTCCAGCGAGAGCTTCTGATTCCCGATATGTTCAAGTGCGGTGATACAGAGGGTGAGAGCAGCCCGGAGTTCCGGGAGCTGCGTCAACCCTTTCTCCTTTAACAGAGCCTGCACTGCCTCGGACTTGCCTCCGATGACCGCAAAGGTACGTTCGTCGATGATGCTGCCGTCGAAGGAAATACGATATATCTCGTTGGCCTGGCCGTTGTGCCCGACCTGCACCACCAGGATTTCCACCTCCAGCGGCTTCAGTTCCTGGCTGAAAATGGTGCCCAGGCTTTGAGAGTAGCCGTTCGCAAGAGAGCGGGCTGTCACATCTTCCCGGCTGTACATGAATCCTTTGAGATCCGCGTGCCTGATGCCGGCCTTCCTGAGATTTTCGAACTCGCTGTACTTGCCGGCCCCCGCGAAGGCGATGCTGTCATAGATCTCGGAAATTTTATACAGCGAGGCGCTGGGGTTTTCCGCGACGAGAAGTATCCCGTTCACATATTCGATGGCAATGATGGAGCGGCCTTTGGCGATGCCTTTCTTGGCATACTCCGCCTTATCCTGCATCATCTGCTCGGGCGAGACGTAATAGGGCAACGGCATGCTTAGTTCTCCTTGGAACGGCGCGTCGCAATCAACCCATCATAGATGCCATGGATCTGCTGGTCGGAGACATCGGTGATGCCGGTCGCGTTGACGATCTTCGCGGTGGGATAAATGCCCCGCACGAGATCCGGCCCCCCGGTGCCGACATCATCGTCTGCCGCATTATACAGAGCCAGCAGGGCCAATTTCAGAGCGTCCGGTTCAGCCAGGGCTTTGAGGAAATGCTCCCGCATCGTATTGCGCGCATCTTTCCCGCCTGACCCTATGGCATGATAATCCGACTCCTCATACCTGCCACCAGCGAGATCGTACTTAAAGATGCGGCCTTCTGCGCGCTTTAGGTCGTAGCCGACATAGAGTGGCATGACGACCAGCCCTTGAAAAACCATCGGCAGATTGGCCTTCACCATCTGTCCGAGCTTGTTGGCCTTCCCCTCACAAGACAGTTGCACGCCCTCTAACTTTTCGTAATGT
>VBOM01000375.1 GCA_005877535.1 Nitrospirota bacterium
TTCAAACCACTCACTGGCATTTTTCAGGCCGCGATATAATAGTGGACCTCCGCCGAGTGCTACCGCATCAACGAGGCAATACCAAACAGCAACACCACTTGGCGGGTTTCCCTGAGACAATCCAAAAACAGGGTCTACTGCCGCCCATTTCCAGGCTCCAGCTGCTGTGCCAACTAACTCCAGCCATGTAGTAATAAAAAAGGCAGCGAGATACACCAGTGGCGAGCGACCTTTAAACAGACAGACCACAAACGCACAAAACAGTACCGCACCCCCTGAATCACCCTGTTCTGCATACCCGCTGATTCCCCAAATTGACCATGCGCCGCACACCACTATCACAGCTGTAGCGATTGCTCTGGCATATCGTAAAAACAGCCCGGAACGCGCCAACGCAATGGAGGTTAAATACACCATTCCGTGACCGAGCGGCACATAGGCCGGTACATTTTCAAACCGATAGGTGTACCCACCCATATAGACAGAAGCAACGTACTCGCCGAGTGTGGTAAAGGCGACAGCAACGATAACCTGCGTTCTTATTTCTCTATTTTCACCGAGCAACATCACAATTAGACTTACTAGAGCGATACCCCCGAGGGCATATTGTCTTCCAACACTCCCGCTTACTTCAAAACTCATACAGATCGCTACGCAAAAAAAAGTAAACGCCGCGATAACGTAGTCCCGTTTCCTATGAACATAAGCGGCATTAATTTGTGGGAAATGGCGTAGCATTTCTAGCTCATGCAATCTAAGGATAGGAGTTTCAACCCCTGTTGATCCTCTGTCTTATACTCAATTTTTCTGGTCGTCGAGGAACGTGATTGCGAACAGATGAGCGCCACCCTTCGTATCCTGCAAGGGTCTACGACCAGTGGCGTTCCCGACGACCTCGTGCCAGCCAACAGGTTCGCTCACTGGCACAGGCTGACTGGTCGCAGCGCTTGACCCAGTTCCAGCCCGCCACTCACACGGCATGATGTAAAAGCCCCTGGCCTCCCTCTCGGCATACGCCTCATATACGCTTCAGCAGTTATCAGGCGTCAAGGGAGATTGTGCAACGGGCTCTCTTGTGTCCAAAATTTAACGCGTAGCCGATCGCGCGTCAAGTTGATTTGGATCGATCAGGACTCTACGCAGCCTGACTGGGATTGCTTTTTTGGTCCGTCGGGGAAGAACAATCATGGGTTGCCTGTGCTCACCACTTCGCGGGGCTGGGGTTAGGCTCGCCTTGAGTAGGTGACGAGATGACACGGGCTGGCGCAACGAGGGAGGTCTCGGACAACTCAAGGCTCATGTTGGTTCCGCTCGCTTTGCGAGTTTGGAGGTAACCCTCCGCGATCAGACGATCGTGGACGAGTCACAGGTTGTTGCATGAGATACTGAGTTGTTCGGCAAGCGCCTGGCTGGTCGAAACGGCCGCAGCATGGTTTCAGCCTCCAGCCAAGGTGAGTTGGCACAGCTACTAGTAGAGCCGGCCTTGAGGCGACCAGCGACTGCGGGGATCGACGAACTCAACGGAAGTCGCCAGATCTCCTTTGCCGGCACTTGCCGCCGCAGGTTATTCCAGAAACCAAAGAGCCGACGCGGATCAGTCTTTTTCTTTTTCTTTCTCTTTCAGCACCATCTTTCCCTGCACCAGACTGGCATTGAGGTCCATCTCGGGGACTTTCTTATGCACCAGGTTCTGATGGCAATCGATGCAGGTTGCGCCCTCCGTTTCCATCTTCTTGTGCGCAGCTTTGGCCGACGCGCCGGGAGGT
>VBOM01000376.1 GCA_005877535.1 Nitrospirota bacterium
TGTCAGCCTGCAGACCAGTCGGTGGGTGACTATCTGGTGAAAGGCCACTGGACCGAGGCACCATGGCGACCGGTGTGCAAGGAGTAACTGGGTGGAAGGTTACTGCCATTTCCTGGAGGTCATCAGGCTGTTGCGCGGGCATGAATTGTGGGCCGATCCGCAGCCGGTGCCGCCGGGGAGTGGCGGACGCAACACCAGCGAAACTGCTACTTGATGAGGTTGCAAACCACCCACTGAAATACCATGTTCGAAACTGAACCGTCTGAATGCTCCCGAAGCTGATCTTGAGGAATAGGGAGTTCAATGTTCGGGGTCGAAACAGAAGAGCGCATTTCGCCGCGTGCAGCAGTCACACTTCTTTTACACTCGACCGATTGTCATTAATAGGAAGGAGGGGCGACATGAGATCCGTGGGTCTTTCGGCGTGCTGTGCTATGAGGTAACATATCCGTCTCTGCGGTTCCACGGTTTCATCCAAATTGACCTGCTGAAGCGAATACGATGTGCCCCAAGGTCCTCCTCTACGCGCTCCGCCAGCGAAATGGCTTCCCTCGTCACCTGGCGCTTTTCCTGATCCTGTGTCTCTGCTTTCTGTCTGGGTGCACCACGACGGCCACCCGACTATTGGAATCCAGATCCGACGGGGAGGACTTTGAACGCAGATGTCGACCCGTAGAGCATGTCCCGGGAGGGACGCTTTTCCCCAGCGTATCCCAGTTGCCGCAGCTGAGTCCGTCTGATGCCGCTAAACTCTCCGCGGCCACGGGATTTTCCTCCCTCACCGTCGAAGCCGCCCATGCGTTTGATGTCTTACCCCTGCTCATTCAGATGCCAGCATTGGAACGAGCTCTGGCTGAGCACAGGGAAGGAGCCAAGGAGGCACTACAGGGTGTGCGACTCCAAATTCTTGAGCGAATTTTGCTGGCCTCGTTTCAAGCGAACGGCACCAATGCCGAGATCATCTGTGAGGCAGCACGGGCGGAACATTTGGCAGACTCTCTCCAACGGCAAAATGAGGGCCGCGCCCGTCTCTTGACCATTGTGGCCGTGGTGACTGGCGGCGTTGCGGGGTTGGTGGGGGGAGGATTGGCAGTTGCAGAGCATGCTGTGGCCGCAGGCTGGGCCGCGATCGTTGGCGGGTCCCTCGCTACGACGTTCGCCGCGGCAGCGCTATTTCAAGACCAGCAGTATACCTTTAGACATCCACGCAATCTGCTGCGAGAAATCTGGGAAGGTCCGCCCAATCCTGCCCTCTTTCCTGACGTTATCTGGCGCTTTCTCAATCGCCCCTTGGAAGAAGACCCCAGCACCACCCTCCGAACGGTCATTATTGCCCGATGGCGGCATGACGATCGATTGGGTGCACCAGGGTCGGCCCTTGAAAAGCGCCGGATCGCGCTGCTGTTTGGAGAAGGGGGTGACTACACTGAGGGCGATCTCCGGACAAGAGCCCAGATGTTAAACCTACTGGAATCGCAAGTGTCATTGACGAGCCAATACCTCGAACAGTTCTTGAGAGAGCTATTGTCACAACCGATAAGGTGAAAGTGTTGTGGATTCTCACACAACGGGAGTTGTCAAAATCAGTTCCTTTTAGCCCGCTGATATGACAAGAGCAATCCAGTAGAATTTCAAGGCCTCCTCTTTGGTCTGTGTCGCATGTGAAAGATGCCTTAGTGCGTATCATGCACAGACGAGCAGACTCGCTCCCTTCGGCTTGAGAGAGGTGCCCATCTAGGGGAAGTTAAAAGCGGAGGCTGGCGCCAAACGTGATCCCGTAATCCGGCGCACCATCCGACAGACCGAACTGGAACGCCGTGTTGAACCGCAAGGCATCAGTGGCAGTCCAGTTCAGCGCAAAGAGCAGATCCTGCGGGTTTTGGAATCCCTGGACGACCGCACGCCATTCTTCATAGTACACGCTTCCCAGTAAGGTCTTGGTGAGGTAATACCCCAGTCCGAGGTCGTAGTACCACTGGTTGCGCAAACCTGCCCCTGGCACATGCCCAATGAGCGTATACCCCGCGTCCGCGAACGCGACGAAATTGGAGGGTAATCGTTGTGTGAGCTCCGTACCAAAGGTCTCATCGAATCGGCCTGTCCCCAACCCTCTTGCCGAATCAGCCCGCAGTCACCTGTAATGCTGATATAGGGGATCACGAGCGAGATGTCACCACTGTCGAATAGGCGCCGAATCGTGATAGGGATATATGTGATCGTGGTTGTCGAGCCAGTCCCGTAGTCCCCGCTCGAGTGAGTGAGTGAGCTGCCCACCTGCCAGGTGGGATCAGCCGTTGCCGCCATCGCCGGATGGGAAGAAACGATGAACAGGAGGAGAACCCACACCAGGATGGCTGTTCCTGGTGTGAACGAGGAGTTTCGATGGGAACGAGAGAAAACCGTGGCGTGATCGTCGAGCCTGACTGTGGCAAAGTTGGGGAGCTTTGGATGATGCGTCACGTTGATGGGGAAGACCATCTCGTCTCGTATCGCGCACGTTTACATCACGTACTGGGAGGTCAGGCACCGCCCTTTTCAAGGAACGGCGCGCAGACATCGCAGTCGTGTGGCCGGAACTTGACGGCCATCGAAGGAAGGATGAGCTGACACCCGGCCCTGAAGGCCTCCTTCTTCCACTACACAATCAGCTGCTGGAGGCCCCAGGATACGCACTGTGGCCACGACACCAAACATAGCTAGGAGGATATCCTAAAATGCCTGAAGTCTTGCAGGCTCTTCGTGCAATTTCACTCAGCACGGTGCCCCACGTCTAGCCGGGAGGCCCTTGCGCAACGACCCGATCCCACCAGTTCCAGCACGCACGATCATCGATGGGGCCGCTCAATTCGCTCCGGGCGCTCCGGCCGCTGGGGGCGATCAGGACGGTCGACCCGCTCGACCTTTTCCATCTTCGCTGGCCGCTCTGCCGCCTGGAGGTCTCTGATGAGTTCTATCCGGGTGTGTTCCGCGGCACTCACCACCGGACCGAGCTTAAACCCCATATCCTTGGCAATCCTGCCCCACCCTTCTTTCTCCGCCCGAAGGGTATCAAGCTTCTGTAAGGCATCCGTCATGGTGGGAAAGGTTTTGGGGTCGGTTTGGGTCAAATGCTGAGCCATAGCCAGCTCAATGGTGACTCCACCCCAGCCTTGCTTCGTGCGCAAATCCTCGACTGTTTTGGGTGTCACATTGAATTCCTTGGATAACACTGGCACCTGAGTACTCGATCCTTTCGAAGCCGTATCCTTGTCAATATTCTTGGCAACCGTTTCGACCCGAGCTTGGTCGCCATCCGTTTGAGCCAAGATCGTCCCGGTCGGAAGCACGATGACCAGCAACGCCCCGATAAGCGCAGACACAGAGGTGAAAGGTTTCATGGGTTCCTCCTTCCATGTCATTTAACTAACCAGCTTTTTTACGATAGCGTACAGTCCAGCCTTGTTCAAGAGTATTTTGACCGGCACACCGACCAAGAGCGCCCATGGTGGTGACAGTCAAGAAACAGAGGTGGCCCCATGTGTTTGGACAGCATATTCCATTCCTTAAGTGGCGCCTCGCAGTAGTCTGCCTACGCGGCGGTGAGCCGTTTGGGCAGGATGTCAACATAGACTCCATTCGGTGTGTGCCCGTCAAGCGCCCGGTGCGGCCGGGTCTGGTTATAGAACGTCAGGTAGCGTGCTAATCCCTGTTGCGCGGCGCTGACCGTCTCGTAGGCATGCAGATACACCTCCTCGTATTTGATGCTCTTCCAGAGCCGCTCGACAAACACATTGTCACGCCAACAGCCTTTCCCGTCCATGCTGATCTGGATGCCGTGGTCTTTCAGTAATCCGGTGAACTCCTGGCTGGTGAACTGGCACCCTTGATCGGTGTTGAAGATGTCCGGAGTGCCATACCGGGTGATCGCTTCCTGGACCGCTTCAATGCAGAAGTCGGTGGTCAGCGTGTTGGACAGCCGCCACGCCAGCACCCGGCGACTCGCCCAGTCCAGGACGGCGAACAAATACACGAAGCCGCGCTTCATCGGAATATACGTGATATCCGCCGCCCAGACGTGATTCGGGCGCGTGATCTCCCGATGGCGCAGCAGATAGGGATAGACCGTGTGGGCGGGATGCCGCTGGCTGGTGCGGGGTTTGCGATACACCGCCGCGATCCCCGTGCGCGTCATCAGGGTACGTACTCGCTTGCGCCCAATCGTGTGGCCCTCTCGCCTGAGCAGGTCCCGCAGCATGCGGGCTCCGGCAAACGGATAGTCCAGATGGAGCTCGTCGATCCGACGCATCAGCGCCAGCTCTGTTGCCGACACCGGCGTCGCCTGGTAGTACGCGGTCGCCCGCGAGAGTTCCAGGAGCTGGCATTGCCGCACGACGGGCAGTTTGTGAGTTCGATCGATCATCGCTTTGCGCTCAGCAATCCCGCCTTGATGAGCGCGTGTTCTAAAAAATCATTCTCCAGCGCCAGTTGTCCGATCTTCGCGTGGAGGGTCTTGAGATCCGGTGTGTCCGACGTCGGGTTCGTCCCGCCAAACACGTCCGCGGCCCGCGCCAGCAATTGCTGCTTCCATTCTGTGACCTGGGTGGGATGGACGTGAAACTGTTCTGACAATTCGGCCAGCGTCTTGTCGCCTTTGACCGCGGCCAATGCCACCTGAGCCTTGAAGGTGGCCCCGTGATTGCGTCTCGTTCTCTTCATCGCCTCGCTCCTCTGGTTTGCCACCACCCGGCGGCTTCGGTGAAGCCAGGCTACCACTTATCATACTGTCCGAATTTCCGGGGCCCCTTCTTTGCTCAATGGAGTGCACCGACGGTACGCAGAGATTCGATCTCTCCAATAGCAACCAAACGTTCCTGATGGTCCATGACGGGTGCTTCCGTACGTTGGGGGAATTCATTATAAGTCTTGCCGTCGAGGGATCGGCCGGTTTCACTTTTTCGGACACCACCCCATTGTTTAAAAAAGAAAGGAACTTTAGCTCTTCGGCACTGGTTTCGAATTGAAAGTACCCAAGATTTCTTCATGGGCCTTGCGCCAGCACCACTTTCACCGCCCACAATTACCCAATTTAT
>VBOM01000192.1 GCA_005877535.1 Nitrospirota bacterium
CCACTTCCTTGAAAATCCCGTTGGGGACACCAGCACTTACGCGCTCCTCGCAAATTCCTGTGACACCGGCGTGACACGCCGTTCTGTGGATAACGCGAGTCCTACCGGGCGACAGGTATTCCGCTGCTCCAAGGCCTGGATCCCGGCCAGCGAGGCGACCTTCGGGAGCGGTCGTCCGGCCTGCACCAGACATAAACACAAAACACTTGTGTAATTGCCCAATCGGCGCGCCTCGTTCGCAGATGATCTGCGGAGAGGCAACCTGTCTCCAGCATCGTGATTCTTCGTTATGGGGTGCTGATTAAGAGCCGAATCAAGGCCATTATTCTAAGAGTTTGATCGGTCAATGGCATCCCAGTTTTTTTGTGAAATCTGGCCCTTCCGAATTCTCGATAGATTCTCTTGAGTCTATAGAGTGTGTGATTTTCATTCCCTCTATCACAAAATATCACAGCGAAGGCCCGCCGAAGCCGTCAGGGCACCCTCGTTTTGAGATGTCCTCGTTTTCCAGGGAGATGGTCACATCTTCCTGTCAATAAGAGAACTTCCACCTCGTAGTTGGACTCGTTGACCGGTTTCACTACGGGGCGTAGACTGAATGGTGTTGGCAAGCAACCGCCTTTTCTTTCTGCAGGTGGTGGCCATGGTGCTCCTCGGCGCACAGATCCAACGGTGTGACCTGGTCAAGTGTAGCCTCATCTCCACTCAATCTCTTCCTCCTCTTCCTCACGATCTGGCCTGGTTATACGGTCGCGTGCGTCCGCTCACATCAACTGAGCTCTGCGGCATAGTAGGCTCGTATATCGATGAGATAGGGACCTGGATCGATTCTCGTGGCCGGAAATCGTTCCCTTCGACTCGCACAAGATGTCGCGTCGCGCGCTTGTCGCGCAACCAGTCGCCCGAAGCTGAAAGAGCACTCTATGTACCCGTTCATCGCCCTCATTGTCCGGAGGCTGTTCGCCTGGATCGTCGCGATGGAGGCTTTGTGCGAAGGATGATAGTGAAGAGCCTCACGAAGTGGAGCAGCCGGAAAAGGGTTCCGATGAACAGGATGATCGGGAGGCGGCCTAGGTGACTTCGAACGGGAGGAGGCCTGCGCGAGGCGCAATCAGGCGAGGCCTACACACAAAAACAGTTCGGTCATAAACTAACGTTGCTACCACGTGGGGATCTTTCAGAATCAGGGATCCCTTCCATCCACAAGGAGGTTTCCATCATGAAGACCTCGCTCATCATATGGGCCAGTCCCTTTGTTGTCGGTCTTGTTGCGTCTCTAGCGCTCGCCAATCCGAATATGCTGCCGAAACATCCGGGCTATCCGACGGGGAAATCGGTGGATCCCGTTAAAGGACAACCCCTTGCGAACGATCCTGGCCAGACGAATGCCTCGGGCGAGAAAGCACTGGTTGGATCGGCGGTATTCGACGATGTCCGCTCGTCTCAGCACCTTTCAATCAATCAAAACGACCAACGGGTGCTTGAAAAACCGGGAGCGGGAATTCTTCCAAAGGTTCAGGGGCCGAACATCAAGATCGAACCGCCTGTGAAGGAGGCAACCAAAATCAATGCTTCCCCGGAGTGACGTCAAATCATAACGGGCAGATGGCCAGCCCGGCCCCTCGCTTGCGTCGTAACTAGGGACCGGCAGGCGATTGAAATCGTGAAATCTCATTGGGCCTCTCGGCAGCACACAGCGCTGCATCAGAGTCCAGGAACGTGATCTGTTTCACCGGAACGATGACGACGTCCTGCGCTCATCCATGTCCAATCAGACAAGCGAATTGTCGCCTTCCAGGACAGAGGTGGAAGCGTTTATCATTGTTCTGATTCCCTCGAGCCAGCCATTGCCTTGCTGTTCTCGCTCTTGACCGGTTTATTACAGCGGCGTAGAGTAAATAATCGTTCACAAACCGCCTCATTCTAGGAGGTGGTGGCCATGATCTTCCATGGAGCACAGATCCAAGGGGATGGGCATGGCTTTCATGTGACTCGAGCAAGCTGTCGCGTGGTGCGCGCCCTCGCGCCTGATTGCCCGCAGTCGAAAGGAGGTCGTTATGTCGCACCGCTACAACACCATCGACATCATCGTGGGGGTCGGGATGTGTGCGATTGTCTTCGGAGCAGTGCTGGTCTTTTTTGCGGCGAACGGCACCTATCAGGCAGCCATCCCACAGCCCGTCTCCATCGAACAACCTGTCGGCAGTGAACTCGGAATGACTCGGCTCCAGGCTGCCCTGGGCCAAGCCATAGTCGATCAGGCGCTCTTCGAACAACGAGCCAATCAGGTCATGGCCCAATCTGCATCAGAATGGAACAGGGCGATGCTCGCTCACCATGATTGGCAATCACTCCCGGGCGGTCCCTTCGGGGCCGTTATGCGCCAGGCCGCAATCGTCCCAGTCGAGCATATGGCCCGCGTCCAGGCCGTCATGGGACGGGCGATTGTGAATTTCACCGCGCGCGGCATTCGAAGTGGAGTATTGTCGGCTGAACAGTATCTTTCGGACTACAACAAGAAGATGATTCGCGCGACCGAAGCCAGCGGGCAGCGTCTTGATAACGAATTCGTATCCACGTGGCAGGCGACTCTTGGACGCAGAATTGTGGACGCAAGCCAGAACTATAGATGGAAGGCCGGCGCAATCCAGGAACAACTGGGCTCTGCTCTTGTACATGTGACGCAAGCCCAAACAGGGTCGCAAGAAGTCCGGGCTGCGCAACAAGAGCAACTGGCGAGTCTCGTGGTGGCCGCCATTCGCACCGAGGCACTGGCGGATCACGCGACCCTGCTGGCAGCCATCGAGTCTCTTCCTGAAGACACAGGGGTCCTCTCCACTAAGCCGGCGTCCTGGCCAGATATTCCAATGGGCTACCTGATTGTCGCAGTCGTAGCAATGGTGGCGGACTTTTTCGTCTGTCTCAGTTTATTTTATTCCAACACGAAGGGGTCACCCAAGGCACAGAGCGGCAAGATCGATGAGCCGAGAGAGGCAGTCACGCAGGCCTCAACCGGCCGCCGTCGGGCTGCTTAGGTGCATGCGACGGGCCTAGAGGAATTTCGCGTTGCGACAAGTGCCGTGCCCGATGGTCGAGACCATCGGTCTCGGAACTTGTTGTGTCCCGCCTAAATCGTGGAGAGCAACTGTCTT
The DNA here is from genome assembly GCA_005877535.1 of Nitrospirota bacterium. Classification (GTDB taxonomy): domain Bacteria; phylum Nitrospirota; class Nitrospiria; order Nitrospirales; family Nitrospiraceae; genus Palsa-1315. The sequence continues at coordinate 3,153 of VBOM01000192.1, forward strand.
GGGCTGTGGCTTAGTCAGGCGGATGCAGGAAACCCACTGAATTTAATCAAAACGCATAGCACCAGAAGATAGGGGAGGGTCTATCATTATCATCAGGGGAACGAGCGAGTGCATCCGGCTGCCCTCGAGAAGTAGAGACTCGAAGAGATACGGATTCTCTGAAGAACTGATGGTGAGCAATGTTCAACAAGTTGTTCGGAAGTTAAGTGGGATAGTACGATAACCCCGCTCAGGAGGATGCTATTCAGCAAGGTGACGACTACTTCCAACAGCAGTGGGGAGATAGTCAAGAAGGCCACGAGGGATGATCCCTTGGGAAAGCCATGTGTAGTAGCCTCCGACTGCTTGTTGACCGATCGTCGCAACCACCTGATCTGTATTGCGTCCACGCAATTCGTCGATCGCATGATCAATACGGAGTCTGGCTCCGGCGGCAAAGTATTCCACCAGATCCCAGACCTGTTCGCCGGCGTTGGCGCGCTCCTGTGACGAAGCCCATAACGCACTGGTCGCGATCGTGAGGAGATCTTCGCCGACCGTTTCGATGCGGGTTTGCCGACCCTGATCATCTCGGAGCTGTGTACCGTGGCGGACCATCGCCCAGAAAACGGCGGAGGCCAGACGGCGACTGGAACGTTCCGCATAGCGGAGCAGGGGAGCGACTCTCGGATGGCGAAATTCGCTTCTGTCCGGAAGTGTCCGGCTCAACCACAGGCTCAGATACCAGGGAACGTAAAATCGAACAAGTTTGAGCAATTCGACGAGCCGTGCAGTCCTACCCAGGTTCCCGCTCATATACCGCTGGGCGCGCTCCAAATGTTGGCTCAGCCCCTCCCGTGCGACAAACGGTCGCAAGATATCTGTCGCCCCTTCTCCGATCCGGTACATCTCCGCGTCACGGACTAGTTGTTCGATGCCGAACGCTGGTTCTCCGCGAACACATTTGGAGTCTGCTGTTTCATAGCCCATTCCTCCGAAAATAATCTGGGAATTTTTTAAAAATTGGATGGTTGTTTCGGAACAGAATATCTTTGCGATCGCGGCCTCGATCCTGACGTCGTACATGTGTTGGTCGGCCATTCGCCACACAGAGGAAGCAAGGGCTTCCATCGCAAAGAGATTTGCGCCCATGTGGCCCAGCCTCATGCGTTGCGTCTGTCGCTCGCTGAGGGGCTTCTGGAAGGTCAGGCGCTGGTTGGCCCGATCGAGTGTCGGCTGCCACGCCTGTTTGGCCATGCCTAGACAAATGGCGGGGATGCTGATCGCCCGACCGACATTGAGAATGGTCAGGGCGTACTTGAGACCTCGACCAACTTCACCGATGACGTTGGCCGCAGGGATGCGGACATCGGTGAAAGTCATGTAGGCATTCTCAATGCCCCGGCATCCCTCGAACTGACACCGCTGTTGCACTCGGACACCGGGTGTTTCCATATCGAGGATGAAGGCGGTGTGAACCTGCTCGTCTGCGCCCTTGCCCTCTGGCACCGGGACCCACACGGTTCGCCCGGCGTGCAGCTCCCGCTTCGACGGTACGCGGGCGATCAACGTGACATAGCGGGCGATGGAACCGTTCGTACACCACAGCTTTTCGCCGTTCACGACAAACGCCGTGCCGCTGGAATCCAGCGCTGCTTCAGTGTGGATATTGGCGGCATCCGAGCCGGTGATCGCTTCAGTGAGCGCGAATGCCGAGATGGCTTCCCGCGCCACGATGGGCAAGTACTTGCGTTTCTGCTCCTCGGTGCCGAACAGGAGCAACGGCATGGCGATGCCAATGGATTGTGGCACAGCAACGGTCAGGGCGAGAATGTTGCTCCAACTTGCTATGAGCATGAGGGCGCGCCCGTAGTTCGTATAGGAGAATCCAAGGCCCCCATACTCTTTAGGGATTTTCATGCCGAACGTGCCGAGTGCGAAGAGCCCTTTGAGCACGGAATTGGGAATTTTCGCCGTCCGTTCGATTTCGTCGGGATCGACCTGCGTCTTCAGGAAGGTCTCCAGCTTCAGGCGGTATTCTTCCCAGACAACATGTTGTTCCGGTGATTCTTCCGGCGGGAGCAGCAGCGAGAAGTCAGGCTTGCCGACGAAGAGCCCTGCCATGAAACTGTGTCCAGTCAACCGCTCTCGGGCTTCTTCGATTCGCTCGAGGCCTTTGAACAGGTGTTGTGCCACAGGGTCTCCCTTACGATGCAGCCTGCTGTATGAGGGGCCTCTCCTCCAACTCCTCAAATCGCGCCGTGAAGTGGCGCAGCATCGGCGCCTCATAGGTCAAGGTGAGACCATGAATTCTCTCGCGCCGGTTGTACAGTTCGATGATCGATTCTGCGACATAGGTGATCTGCATGTTCGTATAGACCCGGCGCGGAATGGCCAACCGCACCATCTCGAGTTCCGGATGGATCGTTGGACCGGTTGCCGTAACTTTCTTGCCGAACATCACCGTGCCCATTTCGACTCCCCGGATTCCGTATTCCCGATAGAGGGCAACGGCCACCGATTGGGCGGGACATTGATCTTGGGGAATGTGTGGGAGAAATTCCTTCGCGTTGAGATACACGGCATGTCCCCCGATTGGTTTGAGGATAGGCACATCTGCTTCATCGAGCAACTCGCCCAGATACCGGACTTGTCCAACCCGGAAGCTGAGATAGTCTTCGTCCAGCACTTCGCGAAGCCCTCTGGCCATCGCTTCCAGATCGCGGCCGGCCAATCCGCCATAGGTTGGAAAGCCTTCGACCAGGATGAGCATGTTGGTAATGTCCTGCGCCCACTGATCATTATTCAGGCTGAGAAATCCCCCGATGTTTACCAGGCCATCCTTCTTGGCCGACATGGTGCAGCCATCGCCGTAGGTGAACAGCTCCCGTGCGATGTCGAGAAGCGACTTGCTCGCGTAAGCCGGCTCGCGCTCCTTAATGAAAAAGCAGTTCTCCGCGAAGCGGCAGGCGTCGAAGAAGAGGGGGATGCCATAGCGGTTCAGCAGCGCCCTGGTTTGCCGGATGTTGGCCATCGACACTGGTTGCCCGCCGCCGCTGTTGTTGGTGATGGTCAGCATCACCAGCGGAATGCGATGCCGTCCGATGCGATTGATTGTCTCCTCCAACCGGACCAGGTCCATATTGCCCTTGAACGGCAAGTCGCAGTGCGGGTCATAGGCTTCTTTGATCACCACGTCCAGAGCCTGGGCTCCTTGATGCTCGACGTTGGCGCGCGTGGTATCGAAATGAATGTTGTTGGGAACACACATGCCTGGCTTCACCACAGTGGAGAACAAAAGATTTTCAGCCATGCGTCCTTGATGAGTGGGGATCACGTGCTTGTAGCCGAAAATGGACCGGACGGTTTCTTCGAGGTGGTAATAGTTCTTGCTGCCGGCATAGGACTCGTCCCCGAGCATCAAGCCTGCCCACTGATTATCGCTCATCGCAGAGGTGCCGCTGTCGGTGAGCAGATCCACATAGACGCTCTCGGCCGGCACCTGAAACAGGTTGTAGCCTGTCTCGCGCAGCAGGCGATCCCGCTCCTCGCGCGTGGTGCGACGGATCGGCTCCACCACTTTGATTTTGAACGGCTCAGAAGGGAATCTCATCGGACAGACCTCTTGACCCGCATTAATTCCATCGTGAAGGCCTGCAAGCCAGCGTACTCGAAGACATACCGGGTCATGTCGAACAGCGGAGCCGGATTGAGATCGCGGATGAGATCCGGCTTCCAGGTGATCTGCAATTGGTTGATCATGGTGATGGATGTCGGCGTACCGACCACGCCGAGCTGGGCCTGGCCGTAGGATTGGGAGAAGATGAGAATTTCGCCGTCGAACATGGCGGCGTTCATGTCCGGCGCTGCTCCTTGCTTCTTGTAATCATCTTCGAAGCGCTGAAACGCAGGCGACCGAGCAAGCTCCTCGCGAAATGCATAGAAGACCTTGATTCCCACACGCCGCTGGTCGTCCATGACCTGAATGGCATCGGTCACAACAGACTCTTGCTGCAGTTGCTCCTGCGTCAGGACCAACAGACGCCGAATGATCACTCCCCGCTTGGCTGCTTCCTGATTGGCCAAGAGATAACTTGGATACAGGGCCTCACCTTTTTTCCAGATGTTCCACCGCTCCATAATCGCGTCGATGGACTGTTCAGCCGTCTGAACGAGCCGGACCGCCTCTGCGTTCGCCTCTGCCCCTTCATACGTCAAGGTCTGCGTCTCAAGCTGGCGCAGTTCCTGTCCGATCGCCTCGACCTTGCGCGGAATGTACTTGGGGCTCTTCGGGACATGCAGCATGACATCGACGGCCGTCAGCGCCAGGGTCCAGTATTCTTTGGCTGAGGACGGAGCCTTATCTTTTTGTGCAATCAGCAGGAGTTCTACTGGATTCTTGTCGAGGAGATTGGCGATCTTAATGCACAGTTCTGGTTTCGGGATCTTGAGCCCACGTCGCATCAGGTTGGCTTCTGGTTGGGCAATGCCAAGCTTTTTCGCCAGCGCATAATCACTGCTGAGATTGAACCGTTCCCTAATGGCCTCAAGATATGTTGAGATTTCTGACACGCCACGCTCCTGTCACAGGGAACCAAATCGTGTTTATGCTCGGGAAGATCTCATGCCGCGTGATGGTGGATTGCGTGAGGTTCGCGGTCAGGGGATCCTCGCCGTTCCAATCCCATCCAAAAGGCCTCAAGATAACCCAGGACGGCGTTGACTCCGCACCGAAAGTCATTCTTGTCCTGGTCGGACATGCCCGTATTGGTCGTACTCTGTACGGCGGCCACTGCATGCTCCATCGCTTCCTCATGGGTGGATTCGAGCTGTCGGTGAAATGTGAAATAGGTGATGTCCATGTGGGGGTAGCGACTTGTTTTCAGGGACGTGAGCCCAGGGATCAGGTGATCCCACATCGTGATCGCCATGTTCTCAAGACCAAAGGATGCGCCCAGAGCCTTGGCGTGGTTCCCGTCGCTGTACAGTTGTTCCATCCCCTCGATATAGGCTCTGGTCGAGGGGAGCATGGGGCGAGACATTGCCCAGTGCACCTCAATACCGATGGATCGCAAGAAGTCTCGATAGAGGAGTTCGTGGCGCTGGTGGGTTTGCCCGTCGCCCAACTCGGAGTACAGGACCTTGGTCAGTTCATCGGCAACCTTCTCGTCCTCGGTATTCACGAGCTGAGACACCAGGATTTGAGGGAAAAACCGGGCAAAGTTATAGAACTCGGTTGCGAATTCCCCGAGGTCTGCATCGGTGAGGTCACCACTTCGGAAACGATCAAGGTATGAATTGTTGATGGCCCCGTGTCCGAGTACGATATTCCTCATCTCTTGAAAGAAGGTCATGGTCACCTCCGGATGTCATGCGGATTGACCTTTGAAAGTTAGGCGCGAGCACTCACGTTGACTGTTATGATATATATTTAATATCATATTATCAATACTTGTTAAAAGTGGAATGATTAATATGATCGGGCCAGACCTATTGCACGGTATTAATATTGCATTAACAGCTACTTATTGATATCACAAAGTAATGCAATTACTCTATTAGTTAATATATTTTATATGTTACAGTGGGGCTGTGTAGAAGTCTGAAACACCGAGGGGTGGACTGACACTCTGGTGAATTCCGTTCCGCGGAGAGGAGGTGTCACCATGAATCAAGCGACAGGGATTGATCACATCACGCTCTGCGTGGAGAACCTCGATGCGGCGGAGTTTCTGTTCAACAAGATCCTCGGTTTTGAGGTGATCTGGTCGGCTCGGGATGTGGGCAGCGACAAGTCATCGATGGACACAGTCGTTGTGCAGCGGGGCAATGCGAAGATTGCACTCATGCAAGGCCGGGACAAAGTCATGAAGTCGCAGATCAGTGAGTTTATCGAGAAGTACGGGCAGGGCGTGCAGCACTTCGCGTTAGAGGTTGATGACATCGACGCGGTCTGTCGCGAGTGGGAAGGGCACGGCGTGAAGTTCAGTGGACCGGTGAAAGAAGGGCGGGACGGATTCGGACCGCTCAAGCAACGCTTCACCTATCCGCTCTTTCCGGGGAGTGGGATGTTCATTGAATTGACTCAACGGCGGTACGGGGACGAAAAGGCGAAGACTTTTGTCAGAAGTACGGTTGAATCGTTATACCAGGACATCGAACGCAACCAGGCCTCTGGTATCGAACGGACGATCTTTGATTACGACTCATCTCCGATCCCTATGGAAAAGAAGCCGCTGAAGCGGTCGTCATGAGGAGAGTCTTGGTCTAGGGAGACGGGCCATGTATCTCAACAAAAAAGGTAAAGTTCCCAATCAAGCCCACGTCGGGATTCCTGAAGGGTTCTGCGAGGAGGAACATGGGCGGGATGGGTTTGCTGGGCCAGTCTCACATTTGTACCGAACGCATCCCCCGACCGGCTGGGTGAAGATCGAGGGGCCGCTGAAGCCGCGAGCTTTTGCCTGTGCCCAGCTCTCAATGAATGTGACGCCATCCATTGCCGCTCGACCAATTCTCATGATGCAGAGCCAGGATGCGAGTCTCTTCCTGTCGATCCTCACTGAGACGATGGATCATTTCGTACGTAACGCGGATGGAGACGAAGCGTACTTCGTGCATCAGGGCACGGGGAGATTTGAAACGGACTACGGAACTCTGCCCTACGAGCCAGGCGATTACGTGGTAATCCCCAAAGGAACGACCTATCGAACCCACGTCGATGCCGGTCCTTCGCTCTTTCTCATCATTGAAACTGGGGAGCCGATCACGGTGCCGGATCGCGGACCACTCGGTCAGCATGCACTGTTCGACAAGGGGGTCCTAGTCGCGCCTGAGCTTGGCACGGTGGAATCAGCGGAGGTAAAAGGCCAGGAGTGGGAGGTCCACATCAAACGACAGGGGAGTTCGACTCGTGTGGTCTACCCCTTCTATCCGATGGACGTGGTCGGATGGAAGGGAGATCTGTGGGTCGCCAAGCTGAACGTGCGTGATTTCCGGCCGGTCACAAGTCCCCGCTACCATCTGCCGCCGAGCGTCCACGGAACATTCCGGGCCGGCGGATGTCTTATTTCCACCTTCGCGCCAAGGCCGTTGGAAAGCGATCCCGAGGCGTTGCGCGTCCCGTTTTACCATCAAAACACTGATTACGACGAAGTACTCTTTTATCATCAGGGAGACTTTTTCAGCCGCACGGGAATTCAACCAGGGATGCTGACATTGCACCCACAGGGCATCCATCACGGACCGCAGCCGCAAGCGGTGAGCGCCGCTAAAGGGAAGTCGTACACGAATGAAGTCGCGGTGATGGTCGAGTCCAAGACCCCCTTCACGGTGAGGCCGGAAATGGAAACGGTGGAGATCAAGGATTATGCGCTGAGTTGGAGTCGTCGATGAAACTCGTCAGTTTCCAGATCACAACTTCTGTTGGCACCTTCATGAGAGTGGGCGCGATGCGTGGCCAGAGCGTTGTCGACGTGAATATGGCCTATGCTCGCTGGTTGGCTGACCAGCGTGAAACGCAACCGCAGCGCTTGGCCAATGCCCAGGTGCCGGCAGCCATGTTGGAGTTTCTCGAAGGGGGTCCGTCGACGCTGGCAGCGACTCGGCGGGCTCTCGACTATGCCGTCATGCTCGGTCCTACAAGCAAAGGCCCGGCAGGCGAAACGATTTTTTATCAGTCGGCCAACGTTCGGATTACCGCTCCTCTTCTCAATCCGTCTTCGCTGCGAGACTTTATCGCCTTCGAAGACCACATTGCCGCCACGTCGAAGAAGCGAGGGCAGCCGATTCCTCCGGAATGGTACAAAGCGCCGGTTTACTACAAGGGGAATCACCGGACCATTATTGGGCCGGACGAAGACCTGCCCTGGCCATTGGAAACCACGAAGTTGGACTATGAGTTGGAACTGGCCTGTGTCATTGGATGCAAGGGCCAAGACATCGACGAACGGGAGGCGCAGGACTACATCGCCGGCTATACAATCATGAACGACTTTAGCGCGCGCGATATCCAGTTTCAAGAGATGGCCTGCCGGTTGGGCCCGGCGAAAGGCAAAGATTTTGCGACGGCCTTAGGCCCTTGCCTGGTGACGCCAGATGAGATCGCAGACCTCGGCTCATTGACGATGATCGCCAGGGTGAACGGAGAGGAATGGTCGCGGGGACGGTTCGGGACGATCCACTGGTCCTTCCCGCAGATGATCGCGCATGTTTCTCGCGGCGAAATGATCTACCCGGGCGACGTATTCGGCTCAGGAACAGTAGGAGGGGGTTGCGGACTCGAAATGGATCGCTACCTAAAGCCGGGCGACATGGTGGAGCTAGAAATTCAGCCCATCGGGGTCCTGAGAACAAGGGTGGTTGGTACAACATAAGAATTAAGAGGATGAGAACATGAATGTCATGACAGATGAGCAGGCTCTCGCCGAGTTGGTACATCGGCACCGCGAACTCTACGACGGACCGGCGATCGATGCCAAGCTGGAAGCGATCATTCGCGACGGCTTGCACACCGAACTTACCGGTTGGGATATCATGCGGGTCCTGCGGACCTCTCGGTCGATCTTCTTCGACACCCATGTGGAAGTGGTATCAGGCCACCACACGGCGACCTATCTGCGATTCGAGTCCGTCGCGCGTTTTCCAAAGCTGATTAGGCTGTTGGCCCAGGATATGGCCAAGTGGATCAGATGGACGTTTCACCAGGATCCGATAACCGGCATCGTCGCGACCACATCAGCCGCGGAGGTGCTCGCCGAAGGGATTGCGGACGTACTCCACGACAAGACGCGATTGCGCGTGACGTTGACTCCCTATAGTTGCGAGACCGGACGGATCGGGACGGACATCAAGATCGGCGCGATCAAACCAGGCGAACACTTTGTGGCGCTCAACGATGTCACCACACGCGGGGTCTGTGTGAGCAAGCTCGGGAAAGTCATCACCGACAACGGAGGCCTGCTGGCCGGGATGATGGTTTTCGCTCGTCGCGATAGTGGCCAGTTTCCCCTGATGGGAGACCTGATCGCACAACATCCCTTCTACTACACGACGGATCTCGATATGCCGCAGTGGGAGCCGGCGCAGTGCCCTCTGTGCCGGGTGAACAAGCCGTTACTGTCCTGGAGGGACATGCCAGAACTCTGACGCACGTTCCACCCCTCTGCGAGGAGGAAGCCATGAATCTGATGAATCTGGCAGACGTGACACGAGACATCAAGCGAGCCGACCTACGGCAGATGTATTACTATCTTCGGCTCACCAGAGCCCTCGAAGACCGCATCACGGCCCTCTATCGTCAAGGTCGTATCGTCGGCGGCGTATACACCAGCCACGGGATGGAGGCCATTGCAGTCGGCTATGCCTCGGCGCTCGAACGTGATGACGTCATCGCCCCCTTTCACCGGGACATGGGAGCCTTCCTCATCCGCGGCTTCACGCCCGGCGAAGTCCTCGCCCAGTACCTCGGCAAGCGCACTGGCCCCAGCAAAGGCAAGGACGGCAACGTGCACATGGGGGATCTCAAACGCGGCATGATCAGCTTTGTCAGCCATCTGGCCGACAATCTGCCCGTCGCGACCGGTATCGCTCTGGCGTTTAAGATTAGAGGAGAGCGCCGCGTGACCTTCACCGGCACCGGCGACGGCGGGACCAGCCGCGGCGACTTCCACGAAGCGATGAACTTTGCCGCGGTGCGCAAACTCCCCGTCGTGTTCTTCTGCAACAACAATCAATATGCGTATTCGACACCGCAACGTCTGCAGATGGCGATCCACGACGTCGCCGACCGGGCGCAAGCTTATGGGATGCCTGGCGAGATCGTGGATGGAAACGACGTGACCGCGGTGTATCTGGCAGCCAAGCGGGCGATCGCACTGGCCCGCGCAGGGGAAGGGCCGACCTTCCTCGAATTCAAAACGATGCGGATGCACGGCCACTCCGAGCATGACCCGGCCAAGTACGTCCCGCGTGA
>VBOM01000193.1 GCA_005877535.1 Nitrospirota bacterium
GGTTTCGTCACGAACCCTCGTGAATAGTGCGGGTTAGTGCTGATGCTCTACGAGTGGCTGGATGTCGACTGAGTACCCTAGGGCCTCTGGGCCGAAACGGGGATTGTCCATCACCTTGAAGGCAGAACGGTTCCCCTTCGGAGCCAGGAGGGAGAGATGTTCGACCAGCTTGCCGTCGGACTGGATCGTGACCGTCTTCGTGACGCCCGGACCAGTCTGAGGATGCCACACCACCAACTGATAGGTGCCGGACGGGACGTTCTCGATGGTGAAACCCCCGTTCTCATCGGTTATCGTGTAATAGGGATTGTTCACTGCCATCGCCCAACTTTCCATGTAAGCGTGGAAGCCGCACTGCATGTAGAACGTCCGACGTCCTCTGTTCAAATAGAGCGGCCCGACCAACGATTTACCCGGTGCATGGTTATGCATCGCATGGATGTCGCCCCGGTGGTGCTGATGATTCATAACCAAGGGCGTATTGAACAACACGCGCGCGCCGGCTTCGATCGAGGTCTCGTAGCCTTGGATATCGTGCATGACCGGATCCATGTTGATGACTTCCACCGCGTGGCCGTTCCGAACGACGGTCATGAAGGGGGCAAACTGGCAATCCCGTGCTTCGATCAGCGGAACGGACAGCTCGAACGGTTTGCCGGCTTCAACACCTTCCAACAACACAATGGCATCTTTTAACCCGCCTTGTTGATTCACGACGAAATCACGAAGGAGTCTCCAGCCTCGTCCATTGGAAATACGTCCACAGTAGACCGGATCCGGAAATGTGATGAGGTTGAACCCTTTCGGCTCCGGCACTGCGCCATCGAGCCTGATCGTTCCTTCAACCGTCCCGCCATGCTGAACGGCAATCACGTCGTAGGCGAATGCCGGCCACGCGCCAACCGCCATGGCCGCGAGCATTCCTGCCGTTACCATGAAGTTTCTGATCCAAGTGCTCATCGTTTTACCTTTGACGTTTGACACCTCATGGCTTCTGCAGTTCCAGAGTCGGCTTGATTTCGATGGATTTACCCAGTGCGCCCAATCCATAGTGAGGGTTCTCCTCGATCTCATGGACGGAACGATGTCCCTTGGGGGACTCGAAGACAAAATCGGCTTCGACCATCTGTTTAGCCGGAACCGTCACTTTCTTTTCCGTCATCGTACCCACGCCAGGATGCCAGGCCACCAATGTGTAGTCCCCGGGAGGCACGTCACGAAGCGAGAAGGTCCCATCTGCCTGCGTGATGGCATAATATGGATTGTCGACGGCCAACCCCCAGCTTTCCATATAGGCATGGAATCCACATTGCATGACAAAAATCCGGCGGCCTTTCGTCATACGAATGAATTCCTTCATCGGTTGACCCGGTAGGTGTTCGTGGCTGTCAGGCCCGACATTGTGCTTGTGATGCGGGTTCATGGGCAACGGGGTGTTAAACAACACCCGGGGGCCGAGATGAGAGGTTTCATAGGCCTGAATATCATGAAACACGGGATCCATGTTCACGACATTCACCTCCGATCGATCCTTGACCTCGATGACGAACGGAAGCAACCGGCAGTCCCTCGCTTCAACCGTCGGCGGCTCGAACTTAAACGGCTTCCCTTTGGTCGCATCCGTCAGCAGCACCACAGCACCTTGTAACCCGCCATCCCGCGCGAGGGTGAACTCGTGCAGGATGCGCCAGCCCGTGCCCGTTGAGATCCTCCCACAATAGACTGGGTCGGGAAACGTGATCAGGTTGAACGCCTTGGGCGTGGGCTTTGCTCCCACCATCGTCACCTTCCCGGCAACTGTTCCTCCATCGGTCACCTGAATCTCATCATAGGCCCAGACAGTCGAGGCCCCCATCAGCAGCACCGCACAGAACATGAAAGACAGCACTCTCATGAGTCCTCCAACATTCACCATAAAAAAGGTCAGAGACATACGGCTCGGCATCGTATCAAAAGGCCATACCAAAGAAGAAGGGGGAAGCCTTTGGCCTCCCCCTTCTCCTGCTTCGCCTCATCCTGCCCACAGCAGGACGCTCGATCTTACTTCGCTGCGACTGGGATGATCTGCACCGGTTGTTCAACCGATGCGCTCTTCATTCCTGCACCGGCGCCGGCGAGAGGCAGCAACCGCGTATCGCCGGACGGCAATACACGCATATAGCCCCACTGTCCGGACTGGGAGTAGGGCAACCGCTGGTTGCTATACACATAGTCTCCAGGCAGGCGAGACGGTCCGCCGGCCGAGGGCAGGAACGCATCGAGCACTTCTGAACCGGCGAACTCGACCACGCTGATGAGATCCGCGCCACGCATGAATGGCTCGATCGGCCACTCATGTTTTTCGACGCTGAACATCCCGTTCTGTTCATTGCTCGCCCCGATCACATGGATACGCACCGGATCGCCCGTATGCGCTTCGATGATCGGAGTAGACGGGTCCTCCGGCTTGTCCGCGTTGCAAGGCTGGAACATCTTGCCCAGCGAGCAACCCTGTTCTTCGCGATACTTATACGGCTCCGACCGATAGTTGACACCGGTCAGACCCGCCACGTTTTGCACATACGGCATGAAGCTCGTGCCGATGATGTTGTCTTCGTCTTGGAAGAACAACGCCACGTCGCGATAATTGCCTCGCATCTCGTTGCCCGGTACCGAGCGATCGATGATCACGTCGGCAGCCCAAGAATTCTTGTTGGTGAGATCGGCCCCGGTCTTCGGATCCCGGTACTTGGACCCTTTCGGACCGACCACCACGGCTCCAAACAAGCCATTGCGTGGATTCGTCATCACGTTGCCCCAATCCCACACTAACGACGTAGTTTCACCGGTGAATGGATCCGCGTAGTAGGTATAGGTCCGCTCGGCTCCAGGAGCAATCGTCTGATCACCTGGGTTGTTGCCGACGTTGGCGCCCATCGAATCCTTCGGATCGAAGGCCAATCCAATCGCTGAGAAGGAGGCCTTGCCCTCCTTCATCTTGTTCTTCAGATTGACTTTGACGCAATCTCCAACGTTCACCCGAAGCGTGAGCGGCATCGGGTGTGCACCGCTCGCCACCTTCGCGGTATCTTCTTCCAAGGCATAGATCTTAGCCTCGGGATTGCTGATTTGGATCTTCCGCTCGAAGTCCACCTCGATGGATTCAGGCGCCTTGGCGTTGAACTTCATGGCCGGATAGTCCAATGCCACGACGTTGAAGCTTTTCACCGGCGCGTCAGCCGGACAGACCGGCAATGCCTTGGGAATCTCGCCCTTGATCGAGTAGCCAGCCGGGAGCTTCTTCAGATCGTCCTGCTCCTTGTCATAGACGCGAATGATCCCCCACGCCCCTTCAGAGAACTTCGACGAACGACCATTGAAGTGGATGTAGTCACCCGCTTGCAACCGCGGTCCACCGGCTTGCGGCACCACGAGGTCGTAGCGCTCCGCAATCCCGATATGCATCGAATTTTTCCGATTCGCATCGCTGGCATACCGTTCACTCAAGAAGGTATGACCCGAGATGGTCCACGTCATCGTCTCGTTCATCAGCGTATGCAGGAGACGGAACACCATCGTATCTCCCGTGTAGGCACGCAACAATGGCGTGTAGGGATCGCCATGGATCTGGCTGTTGAACGCCTGCGATACATCAGGATTGGTGGCTAACCTCTGGGCGATCGGACCGGCCCTGAAGTTCAAACCGCTCCCGGTTGTATGGGTCCCGCCGTTCAGGAACGGCATCGGCGTCATATAGAGCTTCTCCGGCATCATGAACGACACGGTTTTCCCCGCTTCGAGGGCCACTTCAACCGGCTGTCCTGGCGGATTGCCAGCAGTCACGATGTTGACGGTGTGCGGCACGGTATCGTGCACTTGCACCATCAATTCACGGAAGCTGTTGTTCACCCCATGACCGACCGGCTCGACCGTGCGAATGTCCGCGATCGGACCGCTCCCGATCGCCTTCCCGGTCTTCGGATCATGATAGGTCGATCCAACCGGTTCAGCGATGAAAGTCCCGAAGCCGCCATGCGGCCACGTGGTCGCACCGAATGCGTGATCGTGCCAGAACACGGTTCCCACGTCCGCATCGACCCAGAACCTCTGCCGAACGAATTCGACCGTCACGATGTCGTTCACTGGGTGATCGTTCTTGAGGCCCTTCGTCAAGGCAATTGTACTGCCCTTGATATCCTTGATCCGAGCAACTTCATTGCCCTTGACGTTATCGGCGCCAACCAAGATCAGCGTGCCGACGTGGTACTGGCCTGCATTCTTCACCTTGATCGAGGCGGCACCCATTTTCACCGGCGCAGTCAGCACCGTGTTCATCGGGAGCGGCAACCCCTTCTTATTCGTCTTTTCCAGCATCGTGAACGGGCGCACCGACTGCTCATAGGAGAAGCCAGTGATCACTCCGTCAGATGCTTGGTTATCGAACTGGAGGAAATGCCAGTGGGTATTGATCTTCGACGACTGAAAATTCGTATAGTCGTCGTCGTCCCACTCGCTGGTCAACGTCCAATCCACGCAGTCATAGATATTGCCGCGCACGACCAATGGATACTTCAGATCGTCGTTGGCCCGGATCGCCGCCTCTTCTTCATGAAGCACGTAGATCAATCCGTTCGGATCGATCACCGGCGGCTCCTTCCCTTGTGCCTTGGCGATCTTAATCGGCAATTTAATGAAGTGCACGTTGAAGCTCTTGCGCCCTGCATTCTCCGGACAGAGGCTCCAGACACCGTTCTCCCCCGGCTTGGAATTGTCATTGCTCTCATCCCCGTTCGCATCCCGGCGGATCATCTCCAACCAGGGCGCACCCACGTGGTTTGGGGAAAACATCACCCGCTTACCGAAGTGCGGCGTCAGGTGAGGCCACGCCACCTTGCCGGTCAACGGCTCAAACATGATCGGATGTCGCTTACCAGGATGAGTGGACTTGTACTTGGGGTTGTCCGTCGTGCTCTCCTTCTCGCTCATCGCACGATTGCCCTCCCAAGCCCAGTCCAACACAGTCGCGTCATAGGACACAAGCTGTCCCTTCTCATCATCTTTATGGCCAGGCTTGCCCATAGTAGGCATCTGCATCGTCACCCAATCCTTGACCGTGATGGTGGCAGGGTTAGTGGTCCAGTTGCTCTTACCCTTGTCGGTAATCGTGAATTGCTTACCAAACCAATCGACTGTCTGACCAATCAACTTCTCCGACGAAATCGGAGTCTTGATCCGACCCTTGCGATCCGGTAACTCACGGAGATCCGGCATTATGTCGTTCCGCAAGTCTCCCTGTTGGATTGTGTTGTACACGCGCCAATAGCCCCACATACCTGCGACATAATGGTGTGCCACGTGGCAGTGGAAGAGGAAGTCACCTGCCAACTGCTGGCAAAGACCGGAGCCGCACTCCGTCTCGAGGTCAAGTGCTTCGGAAGGACCGATGACTTCCACGTCGACCCGGTCTGTCTTCGCACGAATCACGGGATACTTCACCGGTCCGTTCACTGCAGTCGCCCAGAGGTTCATATCGTCGATCGCCCGCGGGCTGCGCGGCCAACGAATGGTTCCGCCATGTGGATGGTGCGAGTGGAAGACTTCCGATCCACCATGCACCAAGCGGAACTTGGCCGGATCGCCCATATAGGAACGGGGAATTGTCGGAGAGGGATCACCGAACGTATAAGAGCTGTATCCCATCGACTCGTCTTCGAACCCAAAGTACTCGTGTTGCACGTGCATATTGTTGATGCCGAACGGCTCGCTGCGATAGTTGATCGCGCGGCCACCCGGACGATAGGCGTCGGTCAAGGGATCGCGCTGCGGCAGGAAGTCGCCCTTCTTATTGAGCGGGCGGAAGGCTTCGTCGCCGACTTCGTGATAGATCAGCACAAACTCGCGGAAGTCCGGACCGGTGCCGTTCTTAATGATCGTCTGCCAACCACTGGAGGCCGGTGTTGGATCGCCCTCGCCGAGCGGCTCCAGGTAGGTCGACCCGCGCGGCTCGACGACGAAGGCCCCGAACAATCCCATCACGGTCAGTTCGCGGTCCTGGCTATAGGTATGGAATTGGCGGACACCTTCCTGGGTGTTCGGGTGGATGTACCACTCGAACTCGCCGGTCTTCTTTTCTTCGACGACCGAATCAGGGTTCGTCGTGGTTGCCGCAGCGCCGGTGGCGCTCACCACCATGCTCGACCCATGGATATGCAGACTGACCGGTCCGCCGCCCTCTTCCAGCTTGTTCGAGAGCTTGATCTTGACGCAGTCACCCTGGTTGGCGCGAAAAACGAGGGGCTGAATCCATTGGGCCTGCACGCCAGGAATCACGGCGCCAGGATCGAACCCTTCCTTGTCGCGGGCTTCCTTGTTCTTGGTCTCTTCTGCGCGCACCTTATCCAGATTTTCATCCAGCACATACATATAGCCGGGATAGAAATCGAGCCACGTGTTGAGCGTGATCTCGACGTTGATCGTGGATATGTTGTACTGCTTCACAGGGGCCGTGGCTGGACACTTCCCGCCGCCCGTCTGCAACACAGGTTCCACGCGAGGATCGGATACGAGTAGCATGTCCTGGCCGCCTGCTCCATACTGGTGCATCATGGAGGAGGTGTTGTACATCCCGGTGTTGACACCCTGAACCTGGGGATCCTGGGCCATATGCTCCATAATCCGCTGATGCTGCTGTTCAACCATCGCAGAACGCTCGGCCTTGCCGCCCATCGCATCCTCGACGATTGTCTGACCTTTGAGTTTCTCTGCCCAACCAGGCAGCTGATGGTTCATCGCGACATGCGACAGCGACGTCTGCTCAGCCTGTGAGGGATTTTCAGCGGATGCGAGCGGGGCTCCAAGCAGAGCCACAGCCGCCATCGCGCCGAGTATGCGGGTAGACACACTACCCCCTAGCTTGTGAGTCAACATGGACCTGCCTCCTTGAAATGGTGCGTAAAATAGCCACCAACCCGTGCAAAAGTTAATAGTTAAAGGCGGGGGAAAAGATTCACGATCACAACCCACCTCCTGCGACACAAAGAGGTGTCAGTTTCAATAATCTATTCAAGATACTGAACTTCACATAAGGCTGTCAACCTCTCCATGATGATCCCTTGCGGCTGCTGACACGACTCGGTTTCCTTTCATGCGAAGTCCCGCGCCGCATAGACGAGTGAGGCGTTCGCCCTCTGACAACGTCTGAGGATTTCTTCTTCGATGGGCACGCCTCTATTTTATGTGCAATAATGACTGCTATGGTTCTGAAGCGTTGGCTGGTTGGCGATCCACTCAAAAGCACTCAGGCACCGCACGAACGGCTGTCGAAAACCCTCGCTCTCGCGATCTTTTCCTCGAACGCGATTTCTTCCGTGGCCTATGCCACAGAAGAAATCTTGCTGGTGTTAGTCCTTGCAGGAACCGCCGCCATTGCCTGGTCCATTCCCATCAGCTTTGCAATCCTGTTTCTCGTCGTCGTCCTGACCATTTCCTATCGCCAAATTATCTACGAGTATCCGGAGGGGGGCGGGGCCTACATTGTATCCCGCAACAACTTGGGGGAACTGCCGGCGCTGATCGCGGCAGCGGCGTTGATGATCGACTATGTTCTCACCGTGGCCGTCAGCGTGGCGGCAGGCATCGCGGCCCTGACCTCAGCCGTACCAAGTTTGTTCGCCCATCGCGAAACCCTCGGGCTAGCCGCGAGTGTCTTTATTATCGTCATGAATCTTCGCGGCGTGCGGGAGTCGGGGAAATTCTTCGCCGTCCCCACCTACTTTGCCATCGGTGCCCTCGGGGTGATGGTGTTGGTCGGAAGCATCCAGACCCTGTTCGGACAAGGTGTCTCGTTGTCACCAGACCACCAAATGGCGGTCGAAGAACTGACTCTGTTCTTGATCCTTCGTTCATTTGCCGCTGGCTGTTCGGCCGTGACCGGAATGGAAGTGATCTCGAACGGCGTGAAAGCGTTTCGCCGGCCGGAATCCCAGAATGCCTCGACCACCATGATTCACATGTCACTGGTACTCGCGGCGTTATTTATGGGCATCAGCTTCCTGGCCTACCACTATGGAATTCTGCCCAAAACAGACGAGACGGTCGTTTCTCAATTAGCGCGTCTCACCTTTGGCACCGGGGCTTTATACTACGCGCTCCAGGTTGGGACGATGCTGCTGTTAGTCCTTGCCGCCAACAGCGCATTTGCCGGCTTTCCCCATCTCGCTTCGATTCTGGCGCGTGACGGCTATATGCCCCGTCAGATGGCAACATTCGGTGACCGCTTGGTGTTCTCAAACGGGATCATCATTTTAGGGATCTTCGCCTGTGTCCTCCTGCTCCTCTTTCACGGCGACACGCACGCCTTGATCCCGCTGTACGCAGTCGGCGTGTTCATCTCCTTCACGTTTGCCCAAGCCGGCATGGTGCGCCGATGGCTGATCAAGAAGGGGCCTCATTGGCGAAAGCAACTGCTTGTGAACGGCGTAGGCGCCGTCACGACCGGCATTGCAACTATCATCATTGCCAGCACCAAGTTTACACACGGCGCCTGGATCGTCTTCCTCCTCATTCTCGTATTGGTCATGATGTTCCGCTCGATCCACTCTCACTACAAAGCCGTCTCAGAACAGGTGGCGCTCACGCGTGATCACCGTCCTCCACTTCCACGCCGCAATATCGTCATTGTTCCCATCAATGGCGTCAATCAAGCGGTCATTCGAGCGGTCGATTACGCACGCAGTCGTGCCGGCGAGATTCGTGCGGTGATGGTGGACGTGGATCCGGAGTCCACGGCACGCATACAAATCCAGTGGGCCCAATGGGGTTGTGGCGTCAATTTGATCGCCCTGCCTTCTCCCTACCGCTCTGTCATGGGATCCTTGCTCGACTACATCGAAGAAATTCTCGAAAAGGAACCCGACATCTGGGTGACCGTCGTGATCCCGGAAATTCTTCCCGCCCATTGGTGGCAGAGCATCCTGCACAACCAACGCGCGCTGCTCCTCAAGACCGCGCTGCTGTTCAAAGAACGCGTCATCCTGACCGACGTGCCATTCCACCTGAAGAGATGACCGTGAGGCGTGAAATTTTAGGCATGAAACGTCAACCGTGGGTTCGGACCTTTTGCCTCTCTACCGTTGCCAGCTTACTGTGCCTGCTCTCTGAGCAGGCACAGGCATTCAAGATCATCGGACCGGCGGAAGGGGCGAAGCTGACATCAGGCACAACTGTCACAGCCCGTGTGGACCTCGGCAAAGATTCCGGCATCGTCCAGGTCCGCTACTATTGGTATGGCGAACAGGATGACACGCTGGTTGAACAGGAAGACGCCACAGCCATGGGATCGATCGTCGCGCCGGTGGCGCTGATCGGATTGTCCGACCATAATCCAGCCTTCGGCGGCCCGTTGCTGGTCCCGAAAGACCGCATCGGGCCAATGCGCTTGCTGGCGGTGGCAGAAATCTCGCGGGGACGATTGGGCACTCGTTCCGTCTTCGATGAAATCCTGGTGAACATAGAACCAGACACCGCTCTCGCGACCATTGAGTTCGAAACCGATAAACCCCTGCAGCTCGGACGAACGGGACAATCTTCTGCATTCGGCCACGTCGATTCAATGGGCAAGATTTTCGAGCTGCCTGTCGTTGGCGAGTTCGCCGACGGCGTCACTCGACGCATCAGTTCCCCTGCCTCCGGCACGGCCTATCAATCGTCAAATCCCACAGTCATTCGGGTGTTGCCCCATGGTCTCCTCCAGATCGTCGGCAACGGCAAGACGGTCCTCACGGTCACGAACCGCGGCAAGCAAGCCTCACTCGATGTCGGAGTGACAGTGAACGACGAGCCCAATGAACCGCCAGTGGCCGACGCGGGAACGAACCAGACCGTGAAGGCCGGAACGAAAGTGAAGTTGAGCGGATTGAAGAGCCGCGATGCCGAAGGCGAAGCCCTGTACTATGCGTGGAGTCAGGTACGAGGCAGCAAGATCGCGCTACTGGACGTGGATAACGCCGAAGCGTCGTTCCTCGCCCCGACCGTGTCAGAGAAACGGACCTATCGCTTCAAGTTGAGGGTGACGGACAAGAAGGGGGCGGACAGTGTGCCGGCGTTTGTCGATGTAGTGGTTGAGCCATAAGAGGCAGGAGCAACTGGGATGCTCTCCGTGCTCGCGTAACGCGCGGCCTAGGAAGACCCTCGTTGGACGCGCGCAGTTGAGAGCATCCCAGCCACTCCTGCCAATGAATAATCTCCGAACTCACTTCGAAAAAACCCACGCAGCGGCACACTTGTAGTTAGGGTGAGAGAAGAATTACGGTTCCCTGCCAGATGCCATTTTTGAGCATCCTGCAAAGATAAAACACTTATGAGCACGCCCACCCAA
>VBOM01000341.1 GCA_005877535.1 Nitrospirota bacterium
TGACACAATGCTTTCTCGCTCGTAGGCTCTCACCACCAGCAGGATGCTGAAAAAGGGAGCGGGGTAGCTAGGACGATCCCCTTGCTCGCGCAACGCGCGGCATGAGAATGCCCTCGTTGGACGCGCGCAGTTGGGATCATCCCAGCCACCCCTTGGTAAGCGGTAGTTGGCTGCGGCCTTGCTTGGGACAAGGCGCGTCCTTGGGCGAAGAGGCTGTCTTGGCAGACTCTGGGCGGGCGGGTGAAGTGGCCGCCGGGGTTGGGCGGGTGAGAAGGCGGGCTTTTTGAGCATCCTGCAAAGCATTCTCCTGTTGTTCTAGACGTGCGGACCATTGAATTTCCACTGTGCCACAATAGATTTTCCGTACACTTCTTAGCAATGCCAAGCCCTGCCAGCAAGAAAATCCTCATTGTTGAAGATGAGCACGACATTCTCCAACTGGTCAAACTGTATTTGGAAAAAGAAGGCTTTCACACCGTATCGGCCAAGACCGGTGCGGAAGGCCTCCATCAAGTGAAACAGGAGAAGCCCGATTTGGTGGTCCTCGACTTGATGCTGCCAGAGATCGACGGCATCGAGGTCTGTAAACGCCTTCGATCGGCTCCAGCCACCGCGATGCTCCCCATCATCATGTTGACCGCCAAAGCCGAGGAATCGGACACCATCATTGGACTGGAACTGGGAGCCGACGACTATGTCACCAAACCGTTTAGCCCTAAGACCCTGGTTGCCCGCATCAAGGCCCTCTTTCGACGGCTTGAGCGAAAACCGGACGACAGCCCAGCCCAATATCGCTATGGCAATCTCGTCATGGATCTCGCGCGACATGAAGTCACCGTAAAGAAGATGGAAGTCCCCCTCACGGCAAAAGAATTCGGCCTGCTCGAGCATCTCTTGCGCAATCCAGGCAGAGTCCTGACAAGAGACATCCTCCTCAATACCGTCTGGGGATACGATTACTACGGAACGACGCGGACGGTCGACGTCCACATCCGAAGACTCAAGCAGAAACTCCCCTCGCTCAATGAGGCGATTATTTCGGTCAAATCCCTGGGGTATAAGCTCAAAGAATTGGATCCTTCGGCATGACCCTCTCCATCCGATGGAAGGTCACTATCGGAACCCTGCTGGTCCTTGCCTGTGGCCTTTTCATCGCCAGGGCATTGGCGGTTCGTTCCCTTGATCAACAGGAGATCGCACAATCGGCCCAGATACTAGAAGCTCGAACCAGTCTCGTCGCGTACGGGCTGCAACCGTTTCTGACGCAATCAGAGGCGCTGTCTTCGACTCCCCAATTACGGTCAGCTGTACGAGATCTCGGTGAGAAAGCCCTCGCACGCGTAACCGTTATTGCTCCGGATGGACGGGTGTTGGCCGACAGCGCCGTCTCGGACAGGGTCCTCGCCACGCTTGAGAACCACCTGGCTCGACCGGAAATTCAGCAAGCCGTTGCCACAGGGCACGGAACGGATCTCCGCACGAGTCACACCACCGGTGAGCGCACGTTGTATGTGGCTGTCGGTCTGAGCGGTGCGAACCAGGGGACGCGCACCATCTTCTTGAGGCTGGGGTTGCCGATGACGACGTTCGATCATGAAGTGGCCAAGTTGCACCGAGACTTGGCCCTCGCCTTCGGGATTGCGTTCTTGATCGCTGTCCCGCTGAGTGTGTGGCTCGCTCACAGCATCACGAAACCCCTGTCTGATATTGCGATCGCGGCGCAGCAACTGGCAAAGGGCGACCATGCGGTCCACATTCGGACTGGATCACGGGATGAAGTCGGCCTCCTGGCCGACACGCTCAACCATATGACGGACCAACTGAAAACTAGGATTGATGAACTCTCCGAAGATCGGTCCCAGCTCTTGGCCATGCTGACCTCGATGGTCGAAGGCGTGATGGTCCTGGACCGTCGAGGTCGCGTGCTGCAAATCAATCCAGCGCTGGAACGGATGTTCGACGTCACCAGGATGGAAGCACGGGGACACCACTGCTCCGATGTCTTCCGGCATCCGCAGTTGGATACGTTAGTCTCAACGGTCCTGACGAAACGAATGAATGAAGAAGATGAAATCCTCCTGCACCCGAGTGGTCGCCGTCTCCATATCGAGGCCTCGGTTACTGAATGTGATCGAGAGAACGAAGCGTGCGCTGTGCTTGTCTTTCACGACATGACAGAATTACGCCGCCTGGAAATTATCCGGAAAGATTTCGTGGCCAACGTGTCCCACGAGCTGAGGACCCCACTCACGTCGATTAAGGGGTATATCGAAGCCTTGCTCGATGGCGCCAAAGACGATCCTGAGACCAACACAAAGTTCCTCGACATCATTCTCAAGCAAAGCGACCGGCTGAACCTGATTCTAGAAGACCTCCTCCAGCTGTCAAAGATCGAATCTGGGCAGGTTCAGTTCAAGCGAGAGCCACTTCATATCCAGCGTGTCATCGAACGAACGCTGGCCATGATCAAGCCCTTAGCAGATAAGAAGGGACACCGGCTCGTCTCCCTCGTGGAGGATAATCTGCCTGCTGTGCTCGGCGATGAAGACCGGCTGATCCAAGTCTTGTCCAACTTGCTCGATAACGCCGTCAAATACACACCCGAGAAAGGGACGATTACCGTGGCGGCCCACCCGGTTTCGGACGATGCCGAACAGCCAGCGATTGCCACGGCTTTGGAACTGACTGTGACCGATACCGGCATGGGAATTCCTGAATGGGATCGCCCGCGCGTATTCGAACGATTCTATCGAGT
>VBOM01000194.1 GCA_005877535.1 Nitrospirota bacterium
TCCAACCGGGTACATCCGAGCCGAAGAAACGAGAAGATTAAGGTCTTCCGCCCGCGTATACACGACCTGGTATATCGGGAGTTTGTGTCTGCGTGATACTCGGGGCTACGCCAGGTCCTGGTAATCGAGCCAGGTTTCTTTTTCGGCGAGATACTTCGTGCCTTTGAAATTGGTGCGGGTTCTCAATTTGGTGAAGCCGAATCCCTGCATCGCTTCGATGAGTTCTTTTACCGAAGCGGCTATGGTAGGATGCGAGTGTCCTTCGACAGTCAGGGCTTCATACATAACCTTGGCGGCGTAGCCTGAGGGTGTTCGATTCACGAGGACTGTCCGATTGAAATACCGATCGCTCGGATCGACTCCTTCAACCTGGTGCTTTTCAATCAGTCCTTCTTTTTTGAAAAGCAGCGGAAGCGAACTCATCACAACCTCCATGACAGTCAAATGGAATGACCCAGAGCCCAGATTATAGGGCGGGGCCCTGCCGACTGCAAGCCGTTGACAACCGCTTAACGCCCACCTATCATTTTTTTCCGCTGTAGTCTGCCGCTGTGTTCCGGAAGATATGAATATCCCCAACAGCTTGACCATCCTCCGTATTCTCCTGATTCCCTGCTACATTGGGTTACTTGTCTACGGCAGATTTGGCCAAGCGCTGATCGTTCTTATCGTGGCCGGACTCACTGATGCGCTCGATGGGGCCATCGCCCGTGTGAAGAATCAGTATACTCGGCTCGGGGCCGTGTTGGACCCTCTGGCCGATAAGCTGCTTCTCACCTCCGGGTTCATCACGCTTTCGATGATTCATTTGATTCCGTTGTGGGTCACCATCCTTGTGGTCAGCCGAGATTTGATATTGATGCTGGGAACGATCAACAACTAAAGCTCTGAATTGCTTGCGCCTACGTGCCTCGTCGCCTGCGCAGAGATTGTGCATTTGTTTGACAGGTCTAGGGGTGGCCAGTAGACTCGCCTGGTAGGTATTCTCCTCAGTCTATAACCGGCCAGGGCGATGGCCACATCGAAGGGTGAGTGTTGCGTATGGCTACCTTTGCGTATGTCGGACGAACCAGATCTGGTGCCGTCAAGAAGGGCGAGCTGAGCGCTAAAACCCGAGATGAAGCGGTGGATCAACTCCGTAAACAAAGCGTCGTTGTCACAAGTCTGGAAGAAAAAAAAGGTGGCAAGGGCGGATTCAAATTGAGTTTTGGTTCTGGTCTCACCGATAAAGATCTGGTTGTATTTACGCGACAATTCGGCACGATGATCAATGCGGGTCTGCCCCTGGTGCAGTGTCTCGAAATCCTCTCGACCCAGTCCGAGAATAAAGTGCTGCGCGAGACAATTGGAGAGGTGAAGACTCAAGTGGAGGCAGGTTCGACCTTTTCAGACGCTTTACGGCGCCATCCTAAGGTCTTCGACGATCTCTACGTCAACTTGGTGCATGCGGGTGAGGTGGGTGGCCTGCTCGATACGATCTTGACGCGTCTCGCTAAATACATCGAGAAAGCGATGAAACTCAAAGGGCAGATTAAGTCTGCCATGGTCTATCCTGCCACGATCATGGGAGTGGCCGTTGTTGTTATCATTATTCTCATGCTTTTCGTCATTCCAATCTTTGCAAAGATGTTTCTTGAACTGTCAGGCGGGAAAGTGGCGTTGCCCGGCCCTACGCAACTGGTTATCGACCTGAGTAACGCCTTCATAGCGTACTGGTATATCATTTTTGGAGGTATTGTTGGGACCATTGTTGGTATTAAAAAATACTATGGGACCGTTCAAGGGCGGATGGTTATTGATAAGTTGCTTCTCAAGGTACCAGTGGTTGGAGACTTAATCAGAAAAGCCTCGGTCGCCAAGTTCACCCGCACGCTTGGGACTTTGCTCTCTAGCGGGGTCCCATTACTCGACGGGATGTCCATCTGTGCAAAGACCTCGGGTAATAAGGTTATTGAAGAAACGTTGTTCAACGCTCGCACCAGTATCAGTGGCGGAAAGACCATCGCCGATCCCCTGGCAGCAAGCGGGGTCTTTCCGAAGATGGTTACGCATATGATCGCCGTCGGTGAGTCAACTGGCGCGCTGGACGCTATGTTGGGGAAAATTGCAGACTTTTACGAAGACGAAGTTGATCAGGCAGTTGCCTCATTAACAGCACTGCTTGAGCCGGCGATGATGGTGTTCCTGGGGATTGTGATTGGGTTTATTGTGATTGCGATGTACCTCCCAATCTTCAAAATGGCGTCCGCAATCGGATAGAGCCAGCGCTTTCTCTGTTCCTCTCATGGAGTTGCGCCTAGTGCCCAGCAGGGAGGCATTAAGCCTTTCGGCCAAACCACTCGGCGCTCCGTCAAATGTGCGAAGACACTGTTCCTGGCCCCCAAGTCAGAGGAGAATGAACGAGGGACATCTCTCTTCATGCCCCGCCGATGTCCTTCTTGCCCGGTGGTTTCCCACTCATGAATGATTTGCGCACAAGACTCTATTGGATTATGGGGCTTCGGATGGCCCTCGTAACCCTGATGCTCGGCCTGTCACTCGCTTTTCAAGTCGGGAAGGGCGGGCGGGTCGAAACGTTCTACACCCTGATTATTGCCACTTACATTCTGACCATTCCTTCAGTCATTCTGCTCCGGGTGCTTACCGCACCGGCAGCTCTCACGGTACTGTTTTGGGCACAGGTGGGGATCGACTTCCTCCTTGAAACGGTGTTGGTTATTAGGACAGGGGGGATCGAGAGTCCCTTCGCGGTGCTGTACGTTATGACGGTTGCAGTTGCCAGTCTCGTTCCCCGTCGGCGAGTGGGGCTACTTACCGCCTGTTTCTGCATTATTTTGTTTGGGCTCGTAACGAACATTCAACTGTATGGTCTTGGTGAGGGGTGGGGGTGGATGTTGCCGAGTCGGGTGGCTGTGCCTGAAACATTTCAAACATTCGGCGTCTATGCCCTCGCTCTTCTTGTTGTTGGGATACTGGGCGGAACGTTAGCGGATCAACTTCAACAGGCGGATCTATCGTTGCGCGAAAAGGAGCAGGGACTGACTCGCCTCCAAGTCTTTCACGAGAATATCGTCCACAGCATCAGCAGCGGCGTATTTACGGCAGATGCCATGGGGTGCATAACCTCATTCAACCCAGCGGCACAGGAAGCGACCGGGTATACGATTATTCACGTGGCTGGGCGTCCCTGGCGCGAGGTATTCAACTGGCACCCTAACCAGGAATCAGACGAGCAACCCAGTGGTGCCGTGTCGACGACAACGCGATTCGAAGTGGAATGTAAGCGGGCTGACGGCAATCGCCTGATCCTCGGTATGACCCTTTCCCCATTGCATGAGCAGGGGAAACAGACAGGCCTGGTTGGTGTATTCAAAGATCTGACAGAGATTCGGGATCTCGAAGAGGAGATGCGGCGCAAGGATTGGCTGGCGAGTTTGGGTGAGATGTCTGCCGGGATGGCCCATGAGATTCGGAACCCGCTTAGCGCCTTGGCCGGCGCGATGCAAATGCTTCGAAAAGATGCCTTGGAAGACGAAACCAATTGCCGGTTAATGGACATTGCAATTCGGGAGGCCACCCGGCTCGACAACATCATTACCGAATTCCTCCAGTATGCACGTCCACCGGCGCTCAATCTCGCAGAGCATGATCTCAACAAAGTCCTTGCTGAGACGCTCGATCTCGTTCAACATGAAGCGCGAACACGTTCCAAGATCAAAATCGTCACGTCTCTGGCAACCGGGGCACTCGTGGCCCTGGTCGATCAAGATCAGCTCCGGCAGGTCTTCTGGAATATGGCGACGAATGCGTTTGAAGCAATGCCGGAGGGAGGACAGTTGACGATCTCGACGAACTGCCGCCAGGTCGATGCTGGAGGCCGCAAGGGCGACGTCATCGAAATTGCATTTCAAGACACTGGGGAAGGTATTCCAAAACAGAACCTCGACAAGATATTTCTTCCTTTTTTCACGACGAAGAAAGAAGGGTCTGGGCTGGGACTCGCAGCTGTGCATCGTATCGTCGATCTGCACGGGGGGTGGATTAAGGTTGAAAGTCAGGAACGTCAAGGCTCACGGTTTGTCGTATGTATACCGCGTTCAGGGGATGCCGGTGTGCGGTTGTGGCATGAGGGACGGACGCCGTGGAAAAGATCCTAATTGTTGATGACGAGAGGGGGCTGCGCGAAGTTTTGAGCATCATGCTCAAACGCGCGGGTTATGTCGTGACTGAAGCGTCTGATGGCGAGGAAGCCATCGGTCATATAAGCAAGGAAATCTTCGATCTCGTCATCACCGACCTCCGCATGCCGAAAGCCGATGGCATGGCGGTCCTGAAGGCGGTGAAGTCTTCATCTCCTGAAACCGTAGTCCTCGTCGTTACGGCGTTTGCGACCGCGGACTCGGCAGTCGATGCGATGAAACAGGGCGCATACGACTATCTGACCAAGCCGTTCCAAGTCGATGAAGTGCAATTGATCATCCGCAACGCCCTGGAGAAACGGCGTCTCTCGACGGAAAATATTCTATTAAAGCGCGAGATGGCGAGCCAGTCGTCGTTTGCGCAGATCGTCGGCCAAAGCGAGAGCATGCAAAAGGTGTTCGACGTAGTGCGCAAAGTCGCGGACGCCAAGAGCAATGTGCTGATTTGTGGGGAGAGCGGTACGGGAAAAGAGTTGGTGGCGCGCGCGATTCACTATAATAGCGCCCGAAGTCCGATGCCGTTTGTGGCAGTGAATTGCAGTGCCGTACCGGAGACGTTGCTCGAAAGTGAACTCTTCGGGCACATGAAGGGATCCTTTACCGGCGCGATGGCCAATAAGGCGGGGTTGTTCGAAGTCGCCAACGGCGGCACGATCTTTTTGGATGAAATCGGCGATACAACCCCAACAATTCAAGTCAAGTTGCTGCGCGTCATTCAGGAACGAGAGTTCCGGCGAGTGGGCGGCAACCAGGATGTAAAGGTCGATGTGCGTATTGTGGCCGCGACCAATAAGGAACTCGAAAAAGCAGTGGCCGACGGCTCATTTCGAGAAGATTTGTACTACCGCCTAGACGTGATTCCTATTCGGCTCCCACCGTTGCGGCTTCGAACAGGAGACATACCGCTTCTCGTAAAACACTTTCTCGATAAGTTCTCGCTGGAAAGCGGCAAGTCGGTTCCTGTATTGACATCGGAGGCGATGCACGTGTTGTTGGGTCATGAGTGGCGCGGCAACGTGCGCGAGCTTGAAAACTTGATTGAGCGAGTTGTCACCTTTTCCGTCGGTGCGCCTGTCTCGGACGAGGATATTCGTGGCTGGCTTCATCGAGTCGGGTTCCCTCAGCAGCAGGGGGTGCCCACCGACCTACCGGAGGATGGGTTGGACTTGGAAGGCTTGATCAACGGTATTGAAAAAGACCTGCTCTTGAAGGCGCTCGAACGGGCCATGTGGGTGAAGAAAAAGGCTGCACGGCTTTTGAAACTCAACACGCGGTCCTTTCGTTATCGGCTAGAGAAGTATGCCATCAAGGGAGGCCGTGATTAGTCCGCAGCCGAGTCCATCCGAGATCACCGTCTTCGCTCCTGCCAAAATCAACATGATCCTGCGTATCCTCGACCGTCGCCCCGACGGGTTCCACAATCTCTGGTCGATCATACAGACTGTTGCCCTCCAAGACGAGGTGCAAATCAGGTTGCGTGCTGGTCGACAGGATATTCAGCTGAGATGTGATGCGACGCAGCTGGCTGCAGACCAGAGTAACCTCGTCTATCGCGCAGCCGCCGAGGTGTTGGCGCGAGCCCAGCAATCGATCGGGCTCGATATTGAGCTGCGCAAGCGCATTCCGATGGGAGCCGGCCTTGGTGGCGGGAGCAGCGATGCCGCAGCCACCATCATAGGGTTGAACCGCCTCCTGCAGTTGGAGTGGTCTCCGACCCAGATGGCTGAAGCCGGGCAATTGATAGGTAGCGATGTGCCATTTTTTCTCTTTGCCCCCTCAGCGTTTGTGGCAGGTCGGGGAGAAACAGTGCGACCGATTGTCGTTGAAGGGGTGCGATGGGTCGTGCTCGTCAACCCGGGGTTTGGGGTCAATACCAAGTGGGCCTATCAAGAATTGGCTGCCACCAGGGCCGCTGTGACGCCGCTGTCGCTTGTCCAGCGAGAACTCGACCGGCAATCGCGGGTGAGCTGGGCCCAATTGATTGCCGCGGCAGAGAATGATTTCGAGGCGCCAGTCTTTGCTGCATATGGGAACCTTCGGGAGATTAAACGGAGCTTGCGGGCCCACGGAGCCGAGATCGCGCTGCTGTCGGGAAGCGGCGCGACGGTGTTCGGGGTGTTCGGGGATGAGGCGCGTGCGCGGCTGGCCCAGGCCCAGTTCGCGAGTGAGAATTTGATGAACGTTTTTGTCGCTCCTACCTGTTCAGGCCCGCTTGGCTGGCGGTACGAACTACCACGATAGCCGTGGCTCAGTTGACAAATCACTGTACATTCCGTTACAGTCTGGCCCCTTAGCTGGCTTCCTCAACAACGCGCAAGGAATATTAGGTCGGCGGTCACGAGTATGCCCACCGACGCCCGCCGTCGAGACGAACCCTATACGAAATTCAGAACGTGACGCAGTCGCATCCATGAACCCTCTGAGGAATCGATGAGCGGAGAGCTACAGATATTCTCTGGCAACGCGAATCCGGCCCTGGCCCATGAAATTTGTGCCTATCTTGGGACCAAGCTAGGGGAGGCCACGGTCTCTTCATTCAGTGACGGCGAAATTCGTGTCAAGATTGAGGAAAACGTTCGTGGCGGCGACGTGTTCGTCGTGCAGTCGAGTTGCCAGCCAGTCAACGACTCTCTGATGGAGTTGTTGATTATTATTGATGCGCTCAAACGATCCTCCGCAAATCGCATCACCGCGGTCATCCCGTATTTCGGCTACGCCCGTCAGGATCGTAAGGATCAGCCACGTGTACCGATCTCAGCGAAGCTCGTGGCTGATCTCATCAGCACCGCCGGCACCGACCGGGTGCTGACGATGGATCTCCATGCGGGTCAGATCCAGGGGTTCTTCAATGTGCCGGTGGACCATCTCTACGCACTACCTGTGTTGTTGGATTACATTACGAAGCAGACTGTGAAGGTGAGTGATCTGGTGGTCGTTTCGCCAGACGCCGGTGGAGTGGAACGGGCGCGCGCCTTTGCGAAGCGGCTTGAAGCGAATTTGGCGATTATCGACAAGCGACGTGAAGGACCGAATCAGACGCAGATCATGAACATCATCGGTGATGTCGCAGGCAAGAGCGCGCTCTTGCTGGACGACATGATCGACACGGCCGGCACGATTGTGAAGGGGGCGCAGGCCTGTATGGATCGTGGGGCTCGGGAAGTATGGACGGCTTGTACGCACGCAGTGCTTACCGGGCCGGCATTGGACCGTATCCAGCAATCCTGCCTGAAGCAAGTGATCGTGACCAATTCAATTCCGTTACGGGGCAAAGAGCAGATCTGCCCGAAGTTACATCAATTATCGGTTGCCCCACTCTTAGGTGAGGCGATTCGGCGAATTCATGAAGATGAGTCGGTGAGTTCATTGTTTGCATAACTCGAGACCGAGGCAGCTAGAGACTAGCGAGAAGGGGACGGAGGCCTATCATGAAGTTCGAGCTAGCAGTCACAGTGAGAGAGAAAACGGGAAAGGGTCCGGCGCGCCAACTTCGGCGGGAGGGCAAGGTCCCGGGCGTGTTGTATGGGCAGGGCGAATGCCTGCTCTTGACGATTGAACCCGACAGCCTGGTCAAGATTTTGAAGGCACAGGCAGGGGGGGCCGCGCTCGTGTCGCTCACCCTAACCGGTGCGAAGACGAAACCGAACCGGACCGCACTTTTGCGCGATTTCCAGGTCGATCCGGTAGAAGGGGATATATTGCATGCGGATCTATTTGAAATCTCGATGAACAAGCCGATTCGTGTGAAGGTGCCCCTCCACTTGACCGGTGGGATGCCTGCCGGTGTCAAAGAAGGTGGAATCCTCCACCACAATATGCGTGAGTTGCATATTGAGTGTTTGCCAGCTGTTTTGCCGGACTTCATCGAAGTCGATGCCTCAGGGCTCGCCATAGCACAAGGTCTCCATCTGAAGGACTTGGCTGCGCGCGAAGGGGTTCGCTATCTCGACGATCCTGAACAGATGGTCGTGAGTGTGGCGGCGCCGATGACGGAAGCCAAGCTCGAATCCCTCCTCGCGAGTGGTGCAGCCGCACCGGAGGGCGCGAAAGAGCCTGAGGTGGCTGTGAAGGGCAAAGTGGCGGGTGAAGCCACTGAGGGTGGTGAAGCGGCGAAAGCCGGTGCGGCACCTGTTTTTGCTGCTGATGCGAAAGGCGGCGAGAAGAAAGGCGCGGTAGCGCCAAAAGCTGAGAAGAAAGAAACCGAAAAGAAGAAGTAACGTTGCGCCTCATCGTTGGGCTGGGCAACCCGGGCGCTGCCTATGCCCAAACCCGTCACAACGTCGGCATGTGGGTCATCGAGCGGGCCGCGGCTCGTTGGTCTATCCGTCTCGCCAAGTTCGGCATGGCTCATCGTGGGTCGGGACGGCTTGGGTCAGAACTCTTCGAACTCGCCGGTACCCTCGACTGGATGAACATCACTGGTCCTCCGCTCAAAGGCCTCCTGCGTGAATTTTCGCTGACCCCCGACGACCTGATTCTCGTCCACGACGACCTTGATCTTGATCTGGGACGTCTCCGGATCAAACAAGCCGGTGGGCATGGGGGACATAATGGGATCAAGTCGGTCATTGACACAATCGGGACGGCCCAGTTTGTGCGGGTCAAGATCGGAATCGGCCGACCGGCATCGCATCAGGATTCGGCGGACTATGTGTTGCAGGCGTTCACGAGAGAAGAGATTGAGATACTGAATCCCTGTCTCGACCTCGCCGTCGATGCGTTAGAATGTTTGATCCATCGGGGCGTGTCCGTGGCGATGAATCAGTTTAATGTGCGGGAACAAAACAGCACGAATGAGGAATGAGAAATGTGGAATTTGGAGTTGGCTGGTCGGCGTTCCCGACATTCATCATTCCTAATTTCTAATTCAACATTGGGTTAAAGTATGGGGCTCTGTTGCGGCATGATTGGACTCCCGAACGTGGGGAAGACCACAGTTTTCAATGCGCTCACCGGTAGTGGCGCGTTGGCAGCCAACTATCCCTTCGCGACTGTCGAT
This sequence comes from Nitrospirota bacterium, assembly GCA_005877535.1. Lineage (GTDB taxonomy): Bacteria > Nitrospirota > Nitrospiria > Nitrospirales > Nitrospiraceae > Palsa-1315. The sequence goes on from VBOM01000194.1 coordinate 9,199, forward strand.
CCCAATACCGGCATCGCACTGGTGCCGGATCCGCGACTCGGAGTCCTCACCGATCTCTTTAAGTCGAAGAAGATGACCTATAGCACGCTGGAGGTTCGCGACATTGCCGGCCTAGTCGAAGGGGCAAGCAAGGGTGAAGGCCTCGGTAATCAGTTTCTTGGGCACATCCGCGAAGTCGATGCGCTCCTTCATGTCGTTCGCTGTTTTCAAGGAACCGATGTGGTGCATGTCAGTGGCGGCGTCGATCCCATTCGCGACATCGGCGTCATCGAGACGGAATTGATGCTGGCCGATTTGGAAGCACTGGATCGCCGCAAACAGAAGACCGAAAAGAAGGTTCGGGCTGGTGATAAGAAGGCTGCTGTCGAGGTCGAGTTTCTCACGCGTTTGATCGGATTGCTCGACAAGGGCAAATGGCTCGGGAATCTGACGTACACAGTAGAAGAGCGCGCGCTCCTCACTGAATGTCAGTTGCTTTCGTCCAAGCCCGTGCTTTTTGTCGCGAATGTGTCGGAGCAGGTCAGCTCCGACGAGGCGATGGTGAAGGCGGTTCGCGAGCTTGCCGACGAGCGCGGTGCGCGCGTCATCACGATCTGCGGCCAACTCGAAGCCGAACTTTCTTCTTTGCCTGAAGCTGAGCGAGCCGACTTCCTGAAAGAAATGGGCCTGACCGAATCGGGACTTGTACGCCTCACGCGCGAGGCCTACATCCTTCTCAATATCATTACCTTCTTCACCGCAGGCGAGATTGAATCCCGTGCCTGGCCGATTCCCAAAGGCATGAAGGCGCCGCAAGCGGCAGGAAAGATTCACTCCGACATGGAGCGCGGCTTCATCCGCGCCGAGGTCTATTACTACGATGACCTGCTGGCCTGCGGGTCAGAAGCGAAGGTGAAGGAGAAGGGGCTGTTCCGCCTCGAAGGGAAGGACTACGTGATTAAAGAAGCGGATATTGTCTACTTCCGCTTCAACGTGTAGCAGGCTGCTGAAAAAGGCGGCTCACTGCGTTCTCGGTCGCCCGTCTCCTTGCGACGTACCACAAGGGTACGCCTCAGTCGCCGCGCTCCCTGCGGCCTTGTTATCCGCCTTTTTGAGCAGCCTGCTCAGAGTGATGTATATCTAATTCGACCCCGCAAAGTTTGGTGGAACCACGCGTGTCCGGCCAAGTCCCTGTTTGAGCCTTGGCACATCCTGGTCGCTGGTAAGGCAACACGTTTAAGTGTCAGAGGATGATGCTAACACCTTTTTTCTGTGAGCTAACCACTTATCGATTCCCTCTTTGTCATAGTGGTTAGCCTTAATTTTCTTTTCAAGAAGCCTACTGAAATCTTTCCGTTTCTCCTTTTGCCCTTCCTGGGCCCTGCGATTATAGGTGAACCAATGCCAAGCCAGAAGATCAGCGCATTGTAGTTGGCTGACATCGGTCTTGCGTTCGAAGTTGTGCGAAGAATACCTGAAGTCTAGCCTCATCTGCGGATGCTCAAAAACTTTTTGCATGAAAGCGGTGGCTTCTGACTGATGTTGCGCACCGCTCTCAAACACGTAGTTAACGTCCCCCTGAAAGTCATTCTTGTCGGCCCAATATTTGATGCCAAGAAACATCTGTAAGCATGCAAACGAATAGGCAGTCTCAAAAAGTCCAAGATTAGGGATGAGATGAAAATCATCCATAACAACCGACACCGAAAAGCCATAGGCCGCATAAGCCTTCACAAGATCAAT
>VBOM01000334.1 GCA_005877535.1 Nitrospirota bacterium
CGGCGCAGGCATCCTCGATTGCCAGAAAGCTCTCACTGAGAATGGCAACGATATTGAGAGGGCTATCGATTACCTGCGCCAAAAAGGCTTGGCCGCCGCAATCAAAAAATCTGGCCGCGAGACCAACCAAGGCCTCGTGCATGCTTACATCCATATGGGCGGGAAAATCGGGGTGCTCATCGAGGTCAACTGTGAAACCGACTTCGTCGCTCGGAACGAAGAGTTTAAGACGTTCGTCAATGACCTGGCCCTCCAGGTTGCTGCCGGGAAACCCTCCTACGTCAAACGGGAGGACATTCCCCCTTCGCTCATCGAGAAAGAACGATCGATATATGAAGGGCAAGCCAAAGAAATGGGCAAGCCCCCTACCGCATGGCCGAAGATCGTCGAAGGTAAGTTGGAAAAGTTCTTCCAGGAGAGCTGTCTGATCGAGCAGTCCTTCGTCAAAGACCCCGCCGTCACAATTAAAGACCTCCTCGCACTGAAGATTGCCAAAATCGGCGAGAACATGAACATCCGCCGCTTCACCCGGTACCAATTAGGCGAAGCATGAACTCTGCCAACTACCGGCGCATCCTCCTGAAAGTGAGCGGAGAGATGTTGGCCGGTGAGCAGGGCTACGGCATCCAACCCTCCATCCTTGAAGGCCTCGCCTCGGAAATTGCCTCCGTCGTGGCTCTCGACATCGAAGTCGCCGTGGTCATCGGCGGCGGCAATATCTTTCGTGGTATAGCCGCCAGCGCGTCTGGCATGGAGCGCGCCTCTGCCGACTACATGGGGATGCTCGCGACCGTACTCAATGCCTTGGCCCTGCAAAACGCGCTAGAGCGCACCGGCATTATGACACGGGTCCAGTCCGCGATCGAAATGCGCCAGCTGGCAGAGGGGTATATCCGCCGACGAGCCATTCGCCATCTTGAGAAAAAACGGGTGGTCATCTTCGCCGGCGGCACGGGGAATCCCTACTTCTCTACCGATACCGCGGCGGCACTCAGGGCAATGGAAATCGGGGCCCAGGTCATCATGAAAGGGACCAAGGTCGACGGCATCTACGACGCCGATCCCGCGAAGAACCCCTCTGCCAAGAAATATCAGACAATCTCCTTTCTCTCGATCTTGAATCAGGATTTGAAAGTGATGGATGCCACGGCCATCAGCCTCTGCATGGATAACAACCTCCCGCTCATCGTGTTCAACCTGAAGGAACAAGGCAACTTCAAACTCGTTGCCACAGGCGAAGCGATCGGAACCATTGTCACCCCCGATCGCCGCTAACTTTCTGGGGAGTCTCTCATGCCCAACCCTGCCGCCATACACCAAAGAGTCTCGGAAAAGATGCAGTCCGCACTGGAGCATCTCAAGCGCGATTTGGCCGGCCTACGGACAGGGCGAGCATCGGTCGCCCTCTTTGACGGCGTTCGGGTCGACTACTATGGCACGATGACCCCTCTAAAGCAGGTGGCCAATATTTCGACCCCTGAGGCCCGCCTCATCACGATCCAGCCATGGGAGCCGAGCCTGATCAAGGAAATCGAAAAATCCCTGGCCGGATCCGGCCTCGGCATCACACCCTCCAACGACGGAAAGGTCATTCGCGTTCCCCTTCCGCCGCTCACCGAAGAACGGCGCAAAGAACTCAGCAAGATCTGCAAAAAACACGGCGAAGATACAAAAGTCGTTGTGCGCGGGTTTCGT
>VBOM01000335.1 GCA_005877535.1 Nitrospirota bacterium
CAAAGTTGGGGGCTTGTTTCAGCATCCGACTAGAGTTGGTATTTTGCTATGCGATACCGCAGCGTATTAAGGGTGAGCTTGAGGAGCCGGCTTGCTTCGGAAATATTGCCGCCTGTGCGTTGCAGCGCTTCCTTTAACAGTTTCTTTTCCATCTCCTGAGCCGAGAGGCCGAAGGCCAGGAGCGATGTCTTCTCGATCTCTCCGTTCGATCCTGCCGATCCAGGGTTTCGCACAGATGCAGGGATGTGATCCGGTCGGATCATCTCATCTTTGCAGGTAATGGTGAGCCCTTCGACCACGTTGTGCAGCTCCCGTACGTTGCCTGGCCAGTCGTGGCCTTGTAGGATGGTCAGTGCGGCTGGGATGATGCCTTTGATGCGACAGCCATGATCCCGGCGGGCGACTTCCAGGAAGGATGTCAGGATCGGTTCGATATCTTCTGGTCGTTCGCGGAGCGGCGGGATGCGCAGTTGGTAGACGTTCAGCCGATAATAGAGGTCCAGGCGGAATCGCCCGGCTTTGATCTGAGCCGGCAAATCCTCGTTCGTAGCTGCAATCACGCGAATGTTTACACGGATGGTGCGCGTGTCGCCCAGCGGATCGAACTGGTGATTTTCTAGGACGCGTAAGAGCTTGGCCTGTGCGGAAGGACTCATCTCGCCGATTTCGTCGAGAAAGAGCGTGCCGTCCTCCGCGAGTTGGAATCGTCCCGGTTTAGCCTGCTTCGCATCGGTAAAGGCGCCGCGCTGATGTCCGAACAATTCCGATTCGAGAAGATGCTCGGGAATGCCGTCTCAATTGAGCGCCACGAAGGGGCCTTTGAACCGGGGGCTGGAAGCATGGATCCCCTGGGCAAAGAGTTCTTTGCCCGTGCCGCTTTCACCGGTGATAAGGACGGTCGTTGCATCAGTTTGCGCGACTTCGGCTGCCAGATGTTTTAGCAATTTCATCTGAGGTGACTGGCTGACGATCTGATCGAATGCGAAGGGGCGCTCCTCCCGCGCTTGGGACTCCTGCGCTTCGAAGATGTGGGTATTGTGGATGGCAGACTGGAGCTCCTTCGTCGTGACCGGTTGTGCGAGATAGTCTGTGGCGCCACGGTGTAACGCCTCGACCGCGGCTTTTGCTGATCCGTCAGTTCCGAGGATGATCACGGGGAGGTTATGAGCAGTGCGCCTGGCCTGAGACAGGATCGCCTGGCTCGCAATCCGTCCTCCGCTCTCGTCGCACAGGACAAGTGCGAGGTCGGCTTGGTCTTTCAGATTGCGCAGACCCTCTTCGGTCGTTTCAACGAGAAGGATGGTGGCGCGTCGGTGGTCGAGGGCTTGTTCGAGCAACGGTCTGGCGTAGGGATCGGTCGAGATGAGCAGCAAGATTGGAGGATGCATTGGGGCGTTCCTCTTTCAGGCTTCCCCCGCGAACCACCAACATGATGCTGAAAAAGTCCGCCAGCTTCGTTCTCGCTTCGCTCCGAGGTTCAACGTACCGAAGCGTACGCCTCGCCTCTTCGCTTGCTGCGGCCTTGCTTGGGACAAGGCGCGTCTCGGCGCGTCGGGGTCGGGCGGGTGAAAAGTCTGGCCTTTTTGAGCATCCTGCTAAGTACTTGAAATAGCCTACTCCTGTTCCACCCAGGAAGAAAGGGGGCGAGATGAGGACATTTATGAGGCTCGGCTTCCTTTCTGTCGCCTGTGGTTCTCCTGTGCAATCCCTACGTTGCGAAGGAGGCCGCTCCGTTTGGTTCGCTTGAGGGGACTCTCTTTGAACGTGGTCGCAAAGCTCTCCTCGCTGATTTGAGCCAGAGCCTGGAGGCTGGGAGCGAGGGTCAAGGGGGTAGGGGCAAAGGCTGGTTCACTCGTCGCGTCTGCCCGCAAATTGAAGGGACAGACATCCAGGCAATCGTCGCAGCCGAAGATGCGATTGTCCATCTGAGTAGCGAGCTCGTCAGAGATGGCCTCTCGGCTGCCGCGCGGCCGATACGAGATTGGAGTGTTTCCCGATCCAGCCGAGGCCTGCCTTCTGTGCCCAGGCCTTTTCCATGATCGGGCCTGTATCGACGTAGGCCCTGGTGGTCACGCCTGGCGCCAGGGCTGCGATCTTCGCTTCGAGTTGCGAGAGTCGCCGGCTCATCACTGTATGGTAATCCTTCCCCCAGGCGTAACGGGCAATGCGTCCCATTCCAGGCTGCTCGTTCGCACGATTGTCCGTGTAGTAGTTCATCCCGACCGACACCATCGACCGGCATCCGGGCAATACCTGTTGCGGATCGCTTCGACGAGACGGGTCGCGAGTCATCCAGGCCATCGTGCCGTGGTAGCCTCGCTGGAGCCATTCCGTGAGACGGCTGAACAAGTAATGGGATAAGGGTGTAGCGGGGTCGGGGGGCAGGGAAGGAGTGGGTTCAGCCGATGGCTGACTGCTATTGGTGACTCGGCTGATGCCGACAGCATCGAACCCTAGAGCTCGAGCTTCCGCTTTGATCGACTCAGTGAGAGACATGCTAGTGCGATTGTTGGGAACAGTCGAAGCGGACGCTAAACTGGACCGAACAATGGTCGGATTTGCAGCGGCCGCAGGAACCGGTGATCTTGGTCTTCCAGTCTGTGGCTTTGTCGTCAAATCGGCAGAATGTTTTTCCGCCCTTGGAGATGGTCTAGGAAGGACCAGCATTTCATATGCCGCATCCTAGCACAGAGAAGTTCCGCAGGATGCTGAAAAAGTCCGCCAGCTTCGTTCTCGCTTCGCTCTCAACAACCGTGAAAGGTAAGACGTGAAACGTGAAACGAGGGTCAGCCGTAGAGCTGCGGCCTTGCTTGGGACAATGCGCGTCTCGGCGCGCCAGAGTTGGGCGGGTGAGAAGTCTGGCCTTTTTGAGCATCCTGCGAGCCCTCTTGCGCCATTGCTATTCCCAAAAAAAGTGAACCGTGGACTGGCGAGTGCTCCTGCTCCAAAACCTTTCACGTGTAGCGATGCACCTCTCACGGATCGCTGTTTATCCTCGCGCGGTTCTCAATAGGTCTATATACTTGCCCCATGTTGTGGCGTGCGATGATCGTCATGGGTTGTCTACTACTCGGCTGGTCCGGGTGGAGCCGTGCTGCCGAGCCGGTCGTGCTGGAAGTTCGTACGGAACCCACCGGTGGCGTGCGGGCGACAGCCACGATTCTCTTTCCGGTGGAACCGGCAATCATTCAACGAATACTGACCGACTATGCTCATTGGCCTGATCTCTTTGAGGTACGGATGCGGATGGCAGAGATACGGGAGCAAGACGGCAAGGCGTTCACGGATATTCGGATCGACCATGCTCTGTTCTCAGGAGAGCGGCGCCTCTTGAGTGAGACGAGGACCCTGCCGACTGGCGGGTTGCTGACGGAATTGAAGGGGGGCGACTTCAAGCAGTACCGCCGGTTCTGGAAACTCAGCCCTGTCGATGGTGGGGCTCATACTAAAGCTGAGTTTGAACTGCTCGTTGAGGTTGATTGGAGCATGCCGGATTGGATGGTTGCCCTGGCGGTGCGCCGAGATCTGGAAACGCATTTTCGAATCATGAGGGAAAAGGCGCTCGCACAGGCGCAGCAGGAGCTGCAGCCTGGGCGAGCGCAGTGAGGTCAGGCGAATCTTCCGCTAGCAGGCTGCGGAAAAACTATTTAGATACGCGCGAGCGAAAGGGACCATCCAGGCTACCCTCTCCATCTTTTTTCAGCATCCTGCTACTGAGGAAACGTGAATTGGGACTGCTCAGCCTTCTCTAGACCCTGCTTGACCAGCGCGCCAATATCGAACATGCGTTCGACTTTCTGAATGTCATCGAGTCTGGTTTTTGTGCTGGGGTGCGGCGGGGTGAAGAGTGAGCAACAGTCTTGATCCGGTTCAATCGATATGGCGAAGGTACCGATACGCTGAGCCTGGTCGGTGATCTCCACCTTGTCCATACCGATGAGCGGGCGCAGGAGCGGCAACTCTGCCGCCTCTTCAATGACCGTCAAGTTCTCCGGTGTTTGCGAGGCGACTTGCCCTAAGCTATCGCCCGTGACGAGCCCCCAACAGTGTTCTCGTTTGGCTAACTCCTGCGCGATGCGGATCATGACTCGTCGGTAGACCACCACACGAAATGGGGCCGGCGCGTTGGCCACAATGTCCCGTTGAATCTCCCCGAACGGGATGACGTAGAGCGTCGACTGGTATTGATGAGCTGTGAGGAGCTGCACGAGTTCGCGTACTTTCTCTTCCGAGGCACGGCTTACGAGCGGTCGGCCGGAGAAGTGGACGAAGAGGGCTCGGCATCCGCGCTTCATCATGCGATAGGCTGCAACCGGCGAATCGATCCCTCCGGAGATCAGGCAAGCGACTTTCCCGCTGACGCCCACCGGCATTCCTCCCGGCCCCTGAATCTTTTCGATCGCGTAGTAGACTTCCTTGGAGAGAAGTTCGAGATACACAGTGAGGTCGGGATCTTTCAGGCTGACTTTTTTGCCGGTTCCTTCACGGATGGCAGTGCCGACGTCCCGCGCGACCTCCATGGAGGTCAGAGTCAGCCGTTTGTCGGCTCGTTTCGCCGATACACGAAAGGTGGAAAAAGATTCCGATCGGAGAGCGTCGATGACCGCTTTGCTGAGCGCTTCCAGGTCAGGATGGGCTAGATCGAGCGGCAACCCATGGGCGAGCGAAAAGTTGGCGATCCCGAAGACTCGTGTGAGCCGTTCTATGATCGCCTCGTCCGGAACCCTATCAGGCAGGACCACGCGAATCCGGCTGCGAAGATTTTCGACCCGCCTGACGCCGAGGTCCTTCAGTGTCCATTGGATATTGCGTACGAGCCGCTCCTCGAAATATTCCCGGTTGCGGCCTTTGAGGGCGAGTTCGTGGTAATGGACGATGGCGCAACGCATGGTGTTAACAGGATGCTGAAAATGGCTCCCTTTTCACCCGCCCAGCCCCGGCGCGCCGAGACGCGCCTTTCCACGAGCTTCGTTCTCGGCTCGACAACATCCTCAACGTACCCCACTTGGGGAAGAGCTGTATTGGCAGCTCAGGGTCGGGTGGGTGGAAATCAGCCGCCTCCGGTATTTGTCTCGCCTGCGGCCTTGTTGGACGACCATTTTGAGCATCCCGTGGAGGATTTAGAGGGTATGACTACCTGATTCAAGAAATCGTTCGGCGTCGATGGCTGCCATGCAGCCGGAGCCGGCGGCGGTCACGGCTTGGCGATATGTCGAGTCTTGGACGTCGCCGGCGGCGAAGACGCCTGGCACGTTCGTGGCGGTTCCCTGTGTTGTGTGGATGTACCCCTTGGCATCCATGTCTAATTGGCCGCTAAAGAGATTGGTGTTGGGACGGTGCCCAATCGCAACGAAGACGCCGGCACTAGGCAGCTCTGTCGTCTTGCCTGTGACGAGATTCTTGAGGCGGACGCCGGCGACTACGTCATCGCCGAGAATGTCTTCGACGACGGAGTTCCACACGAACGTGATCTTCCCGTTCTTCACCGCACGGTCTTGCATGATTTTGGAAGCCCGTAGCTTGTCGCGCCGGTGGACGATCGAGACTTTGGTCGCGAACTTGGTGAGGAACGTGGCTTCCTCCATCGCACTGTCGCCGCCGCCGACGACAATCAGTTCCTTTCCCTTGAAGAAAAACCCATCGCAGGTCGCACAGGTTGAGACGCCGTGCCCCGTGAGGCGCGCCTCGTTCTTTACACCGATCTGAATGGCCGACGCGCCGGTCGCAATGATGAGGGTCTTGGTTTGCACTGTGTGTTCGCCGTCGATCGTGATCGTGAAAGGGCGTGTTTTGAGATCCACCGCGCTCACGTCGCCGGTCAGGAACTCCGTGCCGAACCGTTCTGCCTGGGCTCGCATTTCCTTCATGAGCTCCGGCCCCATGATCCCCTTGGCAAAGCCGGGATAGTTCTCGACTTCCGTGGTGGTCGTGAGCTGCCCGCCGGATTGCCAGCCCTCTATGAGCAGGGGCGAGAGATTCGCCCGCGCCGCATAGACCGCAGCAGTGAGTCCAGCCGGCCCCGAGCCGATGATCACGACGTTTCGCATGAACAAAATTTAACACAGAGGATGGAGGGAATGCACGGCAGAGGGTTAGGCGAAGAGGCGGAGACTCCTGAATAACTGTCCGACTTGCTTGCGGAGAGACGGGCGAGGGAGGGTCCCATTCAACACGTGGTCAGCTTGCTGGATCTTCTTTGCCAAGGGCATTTGGCTTCTGATGCGGCGCAGCGCTTCGGCGCGGGAAAGGCCGTTTCTTTTATTGAGACGGGCAATTTGAGTGTTGCGGTCGACAGTGACCACGATGGTTGTGTCGACGCGTTTGTCTACGCCGGCTTCGAAGAGGAGCGGCACTTCGTAGATGACCACAGCATGGGGTTTGCGTTTGGCGATCCGACGCACGAGTCGTTGTTGCTCGCGGGCGACGCGGGGATGGATAATGCGTTCGAGTTGTCGGCGTTTCTTCGGATTGCGGAAGATGATGCTTCCGAGGGCTTGGCGGTCGAGCGAGCGGTCCTGGTTGAGGACTGTCTTCCCAAACA
>VBOM01000336.1 GCA_005877535.1 Nitrospirota bacterium
AAGGGGAACCCCGAGCAACGATTTCGTGCCCGGCGTAATCAGGCGGAGGCGAATGGTGCGCCCGTCCTCCTGATCATTTGCGGGGGGCGATGCAGCGACGGCGGGGGCCGAAAGTGTCCGGAGGATGGCTTGAATATCACGAGGTGTGAAGCCTCGTGCGGCATGGCTGACCAGCGGGCCTTGGTCACGGTGGAACACGGCGGCGAGCGCCGCGTCGACCGGCAGCTCGTTGAGCACGGACGTCAAGGTCCGCTGGAGATGCGTTTCGGGAGGTGGTTTGCCGTGAGGAGCTGTGGGTGTCATTCGTGAGTTAGGATAGCCGGGCGGGTGGCATTGTAACAACGCGGGACGAGCAATTCAACGAAAAGGAACAACTGACTGGTCTATCTGGTTTGTCTTGTCCATCTGGTTGATTTGGTTCATCTGGTTGATCTTCTTCAACCAAACAAACGAGACAAACCAAACAAACCAAATAACGGTCTTCCTATTCGTCGGGATTGATAATCTTTGGTGGGCGTTGGGGGGGCGCGGGACGTTCCGTCGGGCGGTGGTCAGAGGTCCATGCGTTGAGAATCATGGTGACCAGGCTAATCACGACTGCGCCGCCGACTGCCGGCCAGAACCCCGTTACCGAGAATCCAGTGACCAGGTACGCAGTGAGTTCCAGAAGGAGCGCGTTGACCACAATGAGAAAGAGCCCTAAAGAGAGGACGATCAAGGGAAGGGTCAGCACAAAGAGAATGGGCCGGACCAATAGGTTTAGAAATGTGAGCACCAGGACCGAAGCGAGTCCGGCGCCGAGCGAGTCGACTTCAAGGCCGGGCACGATCATGACCGCCAGAAATACCGCGATGCCTGTGATCAGAACTCGAATGACCGCCGCGCGAAACCCGCCACTGAAAAAATAGTTGTTGAGCTCCCGTGTGATGCGAAGCGGCGGCATCGATCACCCTAGCAGGCTGTTGAAAAAGTCCGCCAGCGTTGTTCTCGCGTCGCTTAGAGGTTCAACGTACCGAAGCGTACGCCTCACCTCTTCGCTCGCTGCGGCCGCGCTGGACTGCCTTTTTGACCAGCCTGCACCCGATTCTGAACCTGTCGGTGACCGTTGGCTGTCTTACATTTCGACAGGGCAACAGTCGTTTGTCTCTAACCTGTTACTGAACCGGAACCGGCTGCATGGGGACCGGTACGTGCTTGCCTGCGGTAAAATGGATTTCGGTGGCGAGCAACAGTTTGTCGTCCTTTGTGGCTTTGATGATGACACGATCGCCCACCGCTGGCACGTTGGTGCCTTTCGGATTGCTCTCGTCCTTGTACCGGGTCTTTTTGTTGACCCGTACGTCCACCGACTGGCCCATGGGCGTTTTGACTTCGACGTGGGTCGCGTTAATGGCCATAATCGTGCCAAGCACGTGTTGGTCGGTACCGTGGGCAAAGCTTGGCGTCGAAATGAAGAGGTACGTGAGAGCCATAATCAGACATAACCACATGGTGACTCCTATCTCCTGTATCGCCGTCGATGAATTAGCAGGATGCTCAAAAAGGCCGTCCAGCAAGGCCGCAGCGAGTGAAGATCCGAGGAGGTACCCACCGCACTTTGTGGAGCCGTTCGCCATTAGAATGGATCTTGGCGAACGGAAAAGCCCCTACAGTGCTTCCGGCCTCCGAGAAGCTCCTCCTCAACGTTGAGGGGCTGAATGATGCGAGAACACCGCTGGCGGGTTTTTTCAGCATCCTGCTACGGTTTTTTTTGCCGGAAGAGGAAAGATCCGTAAAGTCCCGCGATGGCGATGGTGACGAGTTCGATCGTCAGCAACAGTCGGCTTACAATGGCGTCCGGTGTGGGGGGCGTTAAGATGAAATGCAGACCGAGAAATTCGGGAGCCAGTGACGGCGGGGTTTCCCAGGGCGGGAATAGAATCGCGAGGGACAGC
>VBOM01000337.1 GCA_005877535.1 Nitrospirota bacterium
TACGCCCGGGATCTCTCGGAACGCATCATTCCGCGAGGGGTGGAAACCGATGAGGTCGTGGGTATCGTACTGCTCCTGCGCGATGTGCTCGCGCGCTCGCTCTTCGCGAAGTATCAAACGGACTTCCAGCTACTCAACCGCATTCTTGACGCGTATGAGCCTGCGGCGAACCGTATTGCGAATACGGTGGCCGTGGGCTTTGTCCAAGAGCGCGAGCGCATCATTCGCCAACAACAGGAAGCGATCAGGGAACTCTCCACGCCTGTGCTCCAGGTCCGCGAACGTCTGCTCATCTTGCCGATCATCGGTGTGATCGATTCCCAGCGTGCCCGGCAGTTGACCGAACAACTGCTGCGGGGCATTCGAACCAACCGCGCGAAGGTCGTCGTGATTGACATCACCGGTGTCGCGGCGATGGACGCCACCGTGGCAAATCACCTCGTACAAACTGTGGAGGCGAGGTCTCTCAGCAACCCATCTAGGGAGTCTGCGACCATGGAAGTTCCCATTCTGAAGCAAGGGCTCTATCTCATCGCCTCCATCCAAGCCGCGCTCAGCGACGTCGATCTGTTGCATCTGCGGGACGCGTTGGCTGAGAAGGTCGGCAAGTTCCGTGCTCGCGGGGTCATCGTGGATGTCACGGTGCTCGACGTGATGGACTCGTTTGCCTCTCGTACCCTGCGCGACTTGGCCCATATGACCAGGTTACGTGGGGCGGAAACTGTGATCGTAGGGATACAGCCTGAGGTGGCATTTGCGATGGTTCAGCTAGGATTGACGTTGGAGGGAGTGGACACAGCCCTGGATTTGGAAGAAGGGCTCGCGTTTTTAGACAAGAAAACGAAGAGACACATGTCCCGTGGCTAGCGAAGCAGTTATCCCTATCACTACGGATATCGACGTCGTGGCCGCTCGACAGAAGGGGCGTGAGTTAGCCACAGTGCTGGGCTTTGTCTCAACAGATTCGACTCTCCTTGCCACCGCCATCTCGGAGTTAGCACGGAATATCATTCGCTATGCCAGGTACGGCGAAATTCTCATCTCGTCGGTGCAGTCCGGCGAGCGGGTGGGTATTACAGTGGTGGCTCGAGACAAGGGACCGGGTATTGCCAACATTTCACTGGCTATGCAGGACGGCTTCTCCACGTCAGGTGGGTTGGGTCTGGGTTTGCCGGGGGTGAAACGCATGATGGATGAGTTCCATCTCGTCTCCGATGCCAACCGTACATCAACGGCCTGCTTATGGCAGTGGTCGACGGGTTGGGGCATGGCGAACAGGCGGCTGCGGCAGCCGATCTTGCTATCACCACACTGAGCACACATGCTCACGAATCCGTGATCGCGCTCTTGAAACGCTGTCACGATGCCCTGCGTAACACCCGAGGTGTGGTTATGACCCTGGCGTCGTTCAACGAACTGGATCGGGCCTTGACATGGATGGGGATAGGAAACGTGGAAGGCCTGGTCCTACGAGCGGAGGGTTCTCCCCCTCCGAAACACGAAAATTTGTTGATGCGCGGAGGGGTGGTCGGTGACCAACTCCCATCGTTGAACGCATCGATCATCCCTCTGATGCAGGGCGACACGCTGGTTTTCACGACCGACGGTATTCGCGGAGGTTTTGCCAAGGACCTGTCCGCAAGCGATCCGCCTCAGGTGATAGCAGACCAAATCCTTGCCAAGTACAGCAAGAATTCAGACGACGCGCTCGTATTCGTTGCGCGTGTTCTGAAATAAGTGCATCATGCGGGGGCCCATGGAGAAGTTAATGGAGAAGTTAGAGGACCAATATACGGCCGCCCTGCGCGATTCTATTGCAGGGAAGGGAGAATCCTCCTTGCAACAGGCGTATGAGTTGGGACGCAGAGCGTTGGCCGATGGGCTGGGCGTACTGGACATGGCTGCGATGTATCACAAGGCGTTGACAGCATGTTTATCTCGGCATTCGACGCCTGAAGAGACTGAGCTGATGCTCCGGGCAGGGGCCAGTTTTTTTGCTGAGAGCCGGTCGCCATTTGAAATGACTCATCGCGGGTTCCGAGAAACCAACATCGGGCTCCGTCACCTGAATCAGACATTGGAGCAAGAAATAAAACGAATCGCCCATGCCCTGCATGATGAGGCGGGGCAGCTTCTCGCCTCGGTCTATCTCGCCTTGGAAGAGGTGGCTGGAAACCTACCGCCCGCCAGGGAACATCTTCTAAAAGTGAAAGGGCTGCTTGACCTAATCGAAGGTCAATTGAGGCGACTCTCCCATGAGCTTCGCCCCACGATCCTTGACGATTTGGGACTTCTCTCTGCCCTCAAATTTCTTGCCGAGGGAGTTGCCGCCAGGACGGGACTCCTGATCACGGTGGAGGGGGACTCCGAACTCTCACTCCCCCCGCTGCTGTCGACAACGCTCTATCGGATCGTCCAAGAAGGATTCACCAACGTGACGAGACATGCCAAGGCGACTCAGGTGAATGTCACCATTCAGCACGAACTCCAGACTCTTCGGTGCTCCGTCAAGGACAATGGAATCGGCTTTGATGTGTCGTCCCTCTCAGCGCGAATCGGCGATCGAGGCCTTGGCATGATTGGCATTCGTGAACGGCTGAATAGCTTAGGTGGTTCACTTTCGCTCGTGTCCACCCCCGGCCAAGGGACCGAGCTGGTGATTACAATTCCTCACACAAATTCACTGGAATCGTAAGATGTCGTTACACATCCTGCTGGCCGATGACCATCCCATCGTTCGTCAAGGCCTGAAGCTCCTGTTAGAGCGGGAGGGTTTTACCGTCGTGGGAGAAGCGTCCGACGGCCGAGAAGCGGTCCGGCTGGCCCAAGAGCTCTGCCCCGACATCGTCCTGCTCGATCTCACCATGCCCCTGTTGAATGGCATTGATACGGGACGAGCCATCCGGCAGACCTCTCCTAAAACGAAAATCATCTTGCTGACCATGCATGCAGAAGACCATCACGTGCTTGAAGCTCTGCGCGCTGGGATTAAAGGATACGTCTTGAAGACCAAGGCGTCGGAGGAACTGGTCCAAGCAATCCAGGAGGTCTCGCGAGGGAGTCTGTATTTGACTCCCGGAGTCTCGGAAGCAGTCGTTCAGGCCTATTTGGCCAAAACCGAGGTACCGCCAGAGCCGCTGAGCCGTAGAGAGAGGGAGGTGCTCCAACTCGTTGCCGAGGGGAAAACCACCAAGGAGGTAGGTGTTGTTTTGGGGATCAGCACAAAAACCGCTGAGTCTCACAGAACCAGAATTATGGCGAAACTGAATATTCATGAGACTGCCAGTCTGGTCCGTTATGCCATCCGTCGAGGCCTAGTCCAACCTTAGAACCTCCCCTAAAAACGCTTCCTAGTCCCAAGGATTTTCTCTCCTTCAATTCCAGGTTTTACCTGATAGCGCCTTCCCTCCACCTAGCCTATTAATTAACCATCGAAGCCTAAGTAAGTCATAGGAGGGACACAGGAGGACATTATGGACATTATGGAAAGGGAAGATGGTCTTTCTTTGCTCGTCCACGAGGACAGCCTGGCGGGCCAGCATACTGGAGCTGGCATCATACTGCTCTCGGCTTCCATGCGATTACTCTATAAGGATCAGAGGGCAGGGGAACTGTGCGAACAAATCATTCGATCCCAGGGTGGAAAAACGGCAAACGGGGTGCTCCCGCCAGCCGTCGTCAGCCTCGCCAATGAAATTAGGAATATCTTTCAGACCCCAAGGGAGGCGAAGGACTGGGAACAGTTTCAACTCAGGCGCATCGTGAACACCCTCCAGCGCCCCGTGCTTATTTACGGAATGGGCCTGGCTGCTCCAAACGAATGGGAAACACGAATCCTCATCGTGATAAACGAGAT
>VBOM01000338.1 GCA_005877535.1 Nitrospirota bacterium
GGGCTGCCTAAATTCGGACAGGGAACAGGCTGAATTATCAGCAATTTACACAGGCGGAATCTTACGGTCGTTTCTCCAGTTACTGCCGGCAGGAAGAGGTATTGGGCTTGCTCAAGAGATCCCGATGGTGTTTCGGCCGGTGCCTACCAAATCACATGGATCAGGGGGACTTATGATGAAAAAATTACTGTTGACTGGAATCGGGGCTCTTATGCTTACAGGATGTGCGGGAGACGGGCGCCATCCCAATGTCGGTGTTGGAGTGTCGGTCGGAGGTAGCGCGCCGCCACCGGTCATCGTAGAGGCTCCGCGAGGCGGCCCGCCGCCTTGGGCTCCAGCTCATGGGCGACGAGCGAAGGAAGCCCGGTATCGCTATTATTGTTATCCGTCGAGCGGCGTGTATTTAAATGTCGCTACAGGAAGCTACTTTTATCTAAGCGGGGGCAGCTGGCAAATGACTACGGCGCTCCCCTCCGCGGTGATACTCGATGCTAGTGACTATGTAAGCCTTGAGTTGGAGACCGATCAACCCTACCGCTACTACGATGAGCACAGGGTCAAGTATAAGGGGCACGGTCATTTTAAGAAGCACGGGCATGGGAAAGGGCGCGGGAAAGATAAGGATTAGGGATTAGCAGTGCCTTTTTGATAATAGATCAAGTTGGTCCTCAGGAGGGCCGTGCGCTGATGTAGGAACATGAGAGCACGACCCTCTTTGTGAAATTGCAAACAAATTCTCGCGGGCGATGCGTCCTATCGGAGTCTCGACAGAGATCGCAACGGAGCCAGTGTGCCTGGTGTTTCTCTAGTTACCTCGACAGCGCAAATGTACGATCTACCGCCGATGAGTAACCAACAGACAGCCACCGCGATTCTGGCCCTTGAAGAATGCATCGAACAATACATCACTGAATGCCGCGGCCGCGTGGACGGCTTTGTGGAACGGCACTTTTCTCTTCAGGAAACCATCGCGCTTCAGAAGCAGTCCCTCGTGAGCGACCTGCTGTGCCACCCGATCAATGCTCTGTGGTCGATCCCGTCTCTCTTTTTGAAAAAGATCAAGTCTCGGATCGGCATTTTATTCAGTCTTTCCACCGAATCCATCGTTCTGGCAAGTCTTGGAGGCCACATCCATTGTTGGGCTCTCTGTCACAGCGATGAGCCTTCTCGTCGGACTGTTGAGCGATCCCTGTCTTAAACGGGTGGGTTTCCAACATACAAGGCTGAATGTGCTGATCGATGCCGTAGAGGACTGCCTGCATCGACAAGTACGAAAGCGCCTGAAGCCCGTTCTAAGGCAACTGGCGGCATGATGAGCAACGCGTCGTGAGTAACTGACTCTAGGGCAATTCGGAATTTCCCTGCCGGTGTGTTCATTGGCCCTCATTAATTTCGAAGCCTCTGCTGCAATCGTCGATGTCTGGCTCAAGCGAGACGGACGAGGCTGGCGGATAAATCGGACTGGCAGGGATAGGTCTCACACGTCGCGCGAGTCCCGCTCTTCGCGCTGGTCGCGCGCCACTCCGCTCGGCTGGAATGGCTCACCCATATCGATCATTTTCCCAGGGGAACGCGCTGTTCGAGTAGCCCCGCACTTCCCAGAACCCCTTTTCATCTTTATCCAAAAATGTAATCTCCTTCACCCACTTGGCGCCTTTCCAGGCATACCGCTTCGGGACAATCATGCGGACCGGGCCTCCGTGTTCCTTCGTGAGGGGTTTGCCGTTCCATTTGTACGTCAGGAGCACGTCCTGATCGTCGCAGGCTTCAAGCGGCAAATTGGTACTGTAGTCATCGAACGATTTGAAGAGGACGAACTTTGCCGAAGACAGCGGCTTCACCACGGACAGAATGTGTTTGAAGCTGACCCCTTCCCACTCGTTGTCGAACCGGCTCCAGCTCGTCACACAGTGAAAGTCTGAGACGTCTGTGAACTGGGGCTGGGCGAGAAACTCTTCCCAGTTCCAGGTGATGGAATGAGCCACGAATCCACCGATGGTGAGTTTCCATTCCGAGAGTGGAATGTCAGGTTTTTGACCGAGATCGAGCACAGGCCAGGTCTCGACGAGATGCTGTCCCGGTGGCAGGCGAGCATCTCCCTCGTAAAACACCTCCCGTTCTTCACCGCCACGCCGTGCCTGCGCCCACTGTTCTTTCGTCTTGGTTAAACGACTAGATTCAGCCATTCGTTGTCCTCCATGTAAAGAGTAAGGCATGAAGGTCTTGTCTTACAAGTACTAGGCCTTAGATTACGGAATAGACAGCGTCGTCTAACTCACTGCAATGCTTAGCTATTGTCCAGACCTGCTACACTTGAAGAAATTTACAATTAGGAGGGGCATGAATAGGGGCATCTTAGAACTTGTTGTACTCGTAACGGTCTGCGCCTTGGCCGCACTCGCGACCACGGTCGGGCAGACGTTTGCGGCAACAACAAAAGCAAAGGATTCGGTTCCGGTCGTCGCCGCAGCTAAGCCCACCAAGCAACGATCCGAGCAAGGGCAAAACCTGTCAATCCAGCGGTCCAAGAGGGGTCCCATGCCCACTGCCACGGAGCGCCAACCGGAGGCTATTCAGAAACAGGCCAAGTCGGTACCGACTGAGCTCAAGCCGACGAGTTCGACGAGCCCTCTTGCCGACGGCTGGTCGTAGCAGTGATCGGCGATCGGAGCAGAAGCGCTCATGGGAAATACGGGTTAAGAACCGAAGGAGGTAGCAGCGCCGGCTAGCGTGGCCCGCGATCGCGGAAATCGCGATCCATATCGAGCCGGCCGAACGCCCGCTCAACTGGGTCGATCGACCCATCCTGGTTACGGTCGAGCTCTTGGAAATGGTCTTGGGTCAATTCAGAATTGTGCGGGTCAGGAACGCCTGCATCAAGATGATTCCGACGAGGATCGTAGCGCTGGGAACTTTCCAGCATACCGTGGTACATGAGGTCGGTTCCCGGCTGCACGACGGCTTTCGGCACCCTCCTCTTATGAGTTTTCATACGTCGAGGGCCCTTCGGACTCGTCGGCTTGAGCTCAGTCGGTACCGGCTTGGCCTGTTTCTGAATCGCCTCCGGTTGGCGCTCCGTGGCACTGGGCATGGGGCTCTTCTTGGACCGCTGGATTGACAGGGTTTGCCCTTGCTCGGATTGTTGTTTGGTGGGCTTAGCGACGACGACCGGAACCGACCCCTTTGCTTTTGTTGTTGCCGCAAACGTCTGCCCGACCGTGGTCGCGAGTGCGGCCACGGCGCAGACCGCTACGAGTACAACAAGTTCTAAGATGCCCCTATTCATGCCCCTCCTAATTGCAAATTTCTTCAAGTGTAGCAGGCCTGGACAATAGCTAAACATTGCACTGACTTATACGACGCTGTCTATCCCGTAATCTAAGGCCTAGTACTTGTAACACAAGACCTTCTTGCCTTACTCTTTACATGGAGGACAACAAATGGCTGAATCTAGTCGTTTAACCAAGACGAAAGAACAGTGGGCGCAAGCCCGACGTGGCGGTGAAGAACGGGAGGTGTTTTACGAAGGAGATGCTCGCCTGCCACCGGGACAGCATCTCGTCGAGACCTGGCCTGTGCTCGATCTCGGTCAAAAGCCTGACATTCCACTCTCGGAATGGAAACTCACCATCGGTGGATTCGTGGCTCATTCCATCACCTGGAACTGGGAAGAGTTTCTCGCCCAGCCCCAGTTCACAGACGTCTCAGACTTTCACTGTGTGACGAGCTGGAGCCGGTTCG